>NZ_JBBNAD010000005.1:1500000-1637568 GCF_037996765.1 Bdellovibrio sp. GT3
GCGTTGTGTATGGCCTGGCGAATATTTTCCAGGTCCTCGGGAGCAAAGTGTTCATTGAAGGAGTGCGAGTTTACCGTCGTGTTTTTTTCGAGCCCATAAATATTGTACATCTCTTCGGACATACTGATCGTGGATCCATCGATACTTCGCTCCCAACTTCCCAGTTGGGCAATCTGTTGCGCCTCTTTTAATAAAATATCACGGCTGGAGATCGCTTCACGGGCTTCTTTTGCTCTGCGGACCAGGATTCGCGCAAATCCGGAGGCGATCAAGGCTACAAATAAAATCATGAAGGTCGCGGCAATAACCACGTTCGCAACCGATTGCGTTCCAAGGACCACACCTTTGTGCAGAGGAGTGAGCTTGTCTTCGTAAACGAACTCAGCCGCAGCCATTCCCGTATAGTGCATGCCGGAAACTGCAATTCCCATCAGCAAGCTTGAAAACACATGCAGCAGATTGATTCTTTTTGTGGTTCGGAACATCAGCGATACGCCCAAGGCGGCAAACGACGCCAGGGCCGCAATCAAAACCGAAAGAGCGACTAGGTCCATGCGCCAGATAATTCGTGCGGGCATTTCCATCGACGCCATGCCGATGTAATGCATTCCCGAAATTGCGACCGCCATCGAAAGGCCACCTAGAATCAGGCTCAGGATTGAGACCTTGACGCGGTTGACGATGTAGAAGGCCACCAGGGATGCGCCGATTGCGACGACGACGGAAAGAATGGAAAGTCCCAGATCGTAGCCGATGGTGACCCCGGGCATCTCCATGGCCAGCATGCCGATAAAGTGCATACTCCAAATGCCCAATCCCATAGCAATGGCGCCACCCAGCAGCCAAAGGGGATTGTTTTTTTCTAGGGACTCTTTGATTCGAAGAACGACATTCAAGGCAACAAAGGCCCCTAGCGTCGCAATCAGAATGGATAGGGCGACGAGCTCCTGATTGTAGGCGTGGGTCATGACTTCTCCGAACTTAAAACCGCCGCACAAAATGAACTCCTCGATACTTTGTTGTCTTCATTAAATTAACCAAATGAACACGGGTAATCAAACAAGATAACATTTGATTCATGTAATGAATGATCCGCCTAAACTAATCCTTAGTACGGGACCTTTATAATGGTAGTGAACTGCTTTGAGGTAGCTATGACGGACGCATGAAGATGTCTTCACATCGGAGCGGTGCAAAACCGAACCGAATGGCTGGTCTTGAGACGAGACGGTACCTGTTGCTTTAGGAGACAGAGACCCTCTCTGGGGGGCTAGCTGATGCCAAAAAAAAAGCCGCTGGGTTCCAGCGACTTTTTTGTTTTCATATTTTTCCGGCGTTCCTGCAGAAAATTATTTGCAGGAATATTTTGCCCAAGTCGTTCTGTCATAGATGCTGCCAAGTTCCACCATATCAAGAATAGATGCAGAACCTTCGGAAGTTGCAAACCAGTGGGCAGTTGAAAACGTCATGCATTTCAAGTTGGCCTTACCATGTTTGGACATGCCATCATAGGTGATTCTAGTGCCGTAGTGGCCATCAGTGCCCTGATACTTAACCTCACCGATACAAGTCCCAGTCGTCTCACCTTGGTAAGCAATCATGCCGTCTTTAAATTGAATCAGAATTTCTGCATCAGCCTGGACTGTGCGATCAGCCATTACCAGAGAGCATACATAGTACGGCTTGGCAGCAAGAGCGGTAGAGCTAAGTCCCATCATCAATAGAGCGCAAAATAACTTTTTCATTTAGAACTCCTTTTTTAATATTTTGAATTGAGCCAAGTGCAATATGCCCTGGGAGTTAGTCTAAAAACAGATAGATGTTCTGAATTAATGTACTAAATGTTCATATTTGGTGTACAGTTGTCTAAACTCTGATCATGGAAGGGCTCGGGCTCTGATGAATATATTTGAATACAAGTCCTATAAGACATTTTTGAAGGCGTATTGTGAATCTGAACGCGGGGCCCTTACTCGTTTGGCGGATGCGGCGAACACGCAAAAGTCATATTTGTCGGGCTGCCTAAGGGGGAAAGGGCAGTTAAGCCTGGATCAGGCTTTTGGGATTGCGGGATACATGAATCTTTCGGACCAAGAGCAGGATTATTTTTATCTATTGGTCGAAAAGGAGAAGGCCGTTGCTCCGGCACTTCGACGGCGCCTTGAGGGCAAGGCCAAGGATATGAGTCGCGAGGCCTTTAGGCTTAAGAATCAGCAAAAGGACTCGTTGATTGTGAGCGAAGGGGATTCAAACATGGGTCTCTACTATGCAACCTGGATGTCCATTGCCGTGCACACCCTTGCTTCTGTGCCTCAGTTTCAAAGTATGGCAAGTCTGGGGAAAAGATTAAGTTTGAATCAGGAAAGCATCGCCATGATTGTGAACTACCTGGAAAAGATGGAACTTATTAAAAAAAGTGGTGATAAGTACCGCTGGAATTCTTCAAATTTACACTTGGATGATAAAAGTGTGTTGATCAGTGGGCATCATACGAACTGGCGGGCCCGCGCCATCGACAATATTCAAAAAAATGACCGCGAGGCCACTCATTACAGTGCCGTTCAGTCTTTTTCCGAAGAGGATTTTGAGAAGTTAAAAAAGAAAATTGCGTTATTTATCAACGACTTCAATAAGGTTGCAGACCCCTCGGAGCCTGAAGACGCCTTTTGCTTGAATATCGATCTTTTCCGCGTGTAAACGAAAGTCTCAAATTGAGACACGGCTCCGGCACGTCCTTTGTATTACCTTTTGCTAGAGAGCTTAAAGTAATGCAAAGGACTTTATGATGGACTTCAGACATTGTGGCGCAAAAATTTTAATCACCTGTGTGACGCTTTTTGCCTTTAATGCATTGGCGGAAGAACCAGCGCTAAAGCCAAAGATAACAGCCCCTGAGGCGGGTCCTAAGGCGGCGATGATCCTTGATAACTCTTTAAGTAAGAATCTGAAGGACCTTAAAATGAAGCCTCCGGTTGAGGGGCCTCGGTCCGGCGGGGGAGGAAACTCCTGTGCGCTGTCAATTCATCAAAACACGGAGAAGCTAATAAGCCTTCTTGCCGATATGCCGAACCTTTTGACTAAAAATCAAAAGGATACTCTTTTGTTCAAGATTTCAGAGGCCAAATTCTATATCGCAGACAGCCTGAGCTTGGATGGGCAGCTTAAGGATGCGATTAACTATCCGAATACCAATGAGATATTCATCACCAACAGGCTTTGCGGTTTGGATTTGCTGGAAGTTCAAAGCCGGGCGATGGCAATTCTTCTGCACGAGTACCTGGGACTTGCACGAATCGATGATCGTGAATACCAGATCTCAGGCGCATTCCTGCAAAACTATGATTCTTACGTTGCCAAAGGTTATTCTTTTACGGCGAACAATTCGTACATTGCGAGTACTGGCCAATGTGTTCAGTCGGTATTGCATATTCAGCAAATTGGAAACAATCTGATTGTTGCCTCAACGTCAAAGTCCAGTGCCAGAATCCTGGCGTTGTCCAAGGATAAAGTGGCAGAATTTAGAGCGTTGGCGAAGCGGGTTGCGGGTGCGCCGATTTCGGTAAAAGTTGAAGATAAGTCCAACGATATGGAATTGGAATTCACCAGCAAAAGCTGTGGCAATACCAGATGTGACTTTTTAACAGTCCAGAATTCCGAAGGCCTACTCGGTGTATTCAAAAATGCTCTCTATGGCTTGGCAGTGGTTGATTGCAAGTGATTGGAAGCCTTTAGAAAGTCCAAGGACCGCCAGCTTGAATATAAAAAACTGTTTCTTCCGGGCCGCGAGCCACATCCAAGCCCATTTGGAATCCAAGCAGTCTGGCGATCAGGTAGCGAAAGCCCAAGCCATAGGAACTTGCTGTTTCAGCCGAAGATAAATCACTAAATTCATCACCCGCTTTACCTACGCCACCAAATCCCAGAATTTGCCAGCGAGGGTGGGGACTATAGCGGGCCTCTCCTTCCAAGGAAGTTGCGACATCGCCTTGATAGCGCATTTTGGGGATGCCACGCAAATTTATAAATGGCTTGGCATAAAAGGGCCCATTGTCATCAATCCAGTTATTCAGCCAACGAGTCGCCAAGCCCCACTGGGGATTGACGCGAAAGTATCCCTGCAAATCCAAATCTTGCGTATGATAGTTCAGATCACCACCCAGGTTTTCGCTATAGATATTGTAGCGATACTCGGCAAGAAATCCATTGTCTGGGGAGAGGGTGTTGTTGCGACTGTCATAACTGATCAGTACCGAAGCGCCCCCATTTCGATTTTCTTGCTCTGGGTCCAAGGCGGCAAGGGGAGGCGGCACGTTCTCAAAACTAACGTTCAAATCAGAGTAAATATAGCGCAGGCCCAAAAAGAAGTTGCTGTCTTCAAAGCGTCGGCGCAGGTCGTGAAACATAAGCCAGCCCTTCAAATTGTATCCTAAATCAAATTGCCGTTGGCTTTGGAATCCGGAGTTGCCATAAAAATCCAGGTTGATTGAAGCTGCCATCGCGGCCCCCAAATATCGCCAATGATCATGATCCCAGTTATGCATAAAAAAGCCGCCCCCTAATTGGGTGCCGTTTTCAGTGGCCGCACCCAGAACTCCGTAGACCGTAGGAGCGATGAATTTTTGCGCGGTGCTGTTTTTAGAATCCTCGGTCTCATGCATGAAGACGAGCGCAACCCCTAAGCCATAGCCAACAGCGGGCTCAGTAATAATAATCGGTACCGGCAAAAAGCCCTTGTGCTTCAGCAGCCACTCGCTGCCATCCAGAAAGCCATCCTGGGGATCGATAAAAATAGATTGGGCCTGAGCTGTTGAAAAAAACGTAAGAAGCAAAAGAGCCACTATGAATTTCATGAACGATCTCCCCTGCTTCAGTGCTGAAACATATTGGAATAAAACCCAGGGGAAACCGCAAAAAGTATTGTGGGATAGTGGCAATAGTCATTGGGGGATTATTGGTGTGGGTTTTGTTCGGCGAGTCTCTGGAAACTAAACAATAAACTATATTTTCGTTTTAAATGGCTTACCATTTATCAATGAACTACTTCGTGTGTATTTTACTTTTCTTGGTATCAAGTGTTTCTGTGGCTCAGGATGTTGGTGTTCTTTTGGGTTTTGGGAAGCATCGTGGTGATAGCGGATATGCCTATGAAACCTATTGGTTGGGCATGCGGGACGGAAAGGCATTTGTTGCGGGGCCGTTAAATGATTTGTTGGTTCCATCTGGAAAAGGGTTTTACCGGGTTGGTACCAAGGCAGGCTGTAATCTTGATTTGAGTATCGGCAAAAGTCAGTACCTATATGTCGTACCCAAGGATGAGCAGCCAGTGGTGTCACTACTATCCTGCGCGGAAGCAGAAAGACTTCAAGCAAAAGCAGAAAAGAAAAGAAAGAAGAGAGCCGCAGCCGAAGGGGAGGAGTGTCTAGATTGCGATGCGCCAGGCACCTATGAGATGTCTACTTGGATTAATTTGGTCACAAGTAAGTCAGTGCTGTATGCCGAATCAGTATACTATGACGGCGGTGTTCATCCTGATCAAAGTTTCGACTATAAAGTTCGGTCCATTGGAGCGGATAAGTCAGGATATTTTGATTCTATCGGCGGCAATGAATTTCTTAAAGAAGCGAAATCTATAAAGCCGGGCGATGAGAATGATAAGGAATGTCTTGCTAATGCTGAGTACGATAACATTGGTTGGAGCGTGAAGCGCAGTAAGTTCACTTGGGAGTTTGAAGGCTATTTGCCTACGCATCGATTATGTGGCTATGGAACCGACTTTTCATCCAAACGAAAGGTCGACACACTAGAGGTGGGTCCACTGGTGCCGGAGGGATTAAGATCACAACTAAAAGGCAAAGAAGATGCTTTTATTTCCCCGGATGGACAAACTGTGATCGGCGTCGGCAAAGCAGGATTTGAAATATTCACCGTTAAAGATGGCAAGCTTGTCGCTAGATTCAAAAAGTCCACCAAGTTGGGGAGAATCGTTCTGCAAGAGTGGGCGTCCGGTCAGTATGTCGGCAAATGGGATAAGATATTTGCGGACCTGCTTAGAAATAAATGGAAGGAACCCAAATACGAAAAGTACGATCCTAAAATCCATCTCGGACAGTGATGGGCATTCCGTGAGCTGGCATTAGAATTTCGATCTCACAAAATAAAAAACCACGGTTAGAACCCGTGGTTTTTTACATCAACATGAGTATGTAAAATTAGTGGAAGCGGCAGCCAGTGACTTCTGTGCTTTGCATTCTTGACAATGAGAAGGACGTGCCTTCCATTGGGTAGACCTCATCTGACATGCCATCTGATCCTTGGGTTGCTCTATCGATATGCAGAATGTGAACTCCATGTGGAGCACCCAGGTCAAATTTCACGGTGATATAGCGATAGTTCACAGAAACATCCAGAACGGTTGTGTTTTTCTCGTAAACGCCATCTTCCGAAGTAACTGGGTCTCTATAAGTTACGATGTCACCTTCGGAGAAAATTTGTGAGCTGTCACCGCGGTATACTTGTTTGCCCGTGATAGTGATATCAAAGAATGGCTCTGTGAACGAACAATTGATTACTGGACGGCTGCCTACTGCGGGCTCTGCATACTCTCCTTTGGCGAAGGATGAAATGCCCAATGCCATAACAGCTGTGAAAAGAACTGCCTTTGCTACTTTCATAAGAACTCCATTTTTAATCGTTTAAGTTTGTTTGTCTCAACGAATGGAGTTGTAGCACGGGCTTTTAAATAACCGCTAACTTTGAAGTCGCAAAGTGCGGCAGATTTGCCGCACGTGGGGCGTTTTATTCAGCTGTGAATTGCTCAACCGGGTAAAGACCTAGTTCTGTAGCCTCTTCAATCGACATATCGAATTCTGGGTACAAGCCTTTAGACATTGTACAAACCACGTCTACGTTCGCATTGCCTTCAGAAGTGTTAGCTTGCAAAGTTCCTTCGTAAGATCTTGAGGAACGATCGAACCTGGCTTCCAAGCGACCAGAGGCACCATTGCCTGTTGCCGTTGCACGGATGTATTGGCCTTCTTGAACATCACTTGAAGTTACTTGCATCGCGATTTGTTTGCTGGATCCGCCACTCACAGTAACAATAATATCGCTTACGATTTGATTGCCAGACGTGATCGCATCCGCTTTGAAGTTGTACCAGTAGTAAGAGCCTTCGCAGTGAATTTGCGCAGCCTGCGCCAAACCACCAACCAATAAAATCGCACCAGTCAAAAATAGACTTTTCATAAAACCCTCCATGAACATGCACTAAAGGTGACCGGACTAGAGTAAAAGGTCAAAGAAAGACCATGACTCCGCGCTCAATACAAATGTTTACTAAACTGGTGGTCTTTTGCAGCATAGGAAAGTTGTATTTCTGATACCGCTTTGATTGAAAGCCTGAGTCGAAAGTTCATCCGGGTTGGTGATTTTAGAAATCCACCTTGGCTCCCATCGCTTCAATTAAAACCAGGGCTTCGGGCACAGAAAATTGAGCGTCTTTGATTTTTGTGAATTTGGGATCAATAAAGTAACTTCTGGCTCCCCTGAAGTCAGCTTTCTCAATGTTGGCATTTGAAAATGAAGTCCCCGAAAGATTTGCTCCAGCAAAGGAAGACTTTGTTAAATTGGCTCCCGAAAAGTCGGCTTCTCGAATTACGCAATTATTAAAGTTTACACCGCGAAGATCCACAGACTGGAAGCTGCTATAATCAAGTTTGCAGGTTAGGAACGAAAAGCTGCCGTTCTTGCGAACTTCAGTCCAATTGATGCCCATTAAATTGCAATCTTCGAAATCCACACCTCGAAGGGCGATGTTTAAAAAAGAGCAGTTTGCAAAGTTGCAGCCGGTAAATTTGCAGTCGATAAAGACGGCACTTTTCAAATCCTGCTCTGTCAGATCCAATTTTTCAAATTCAAAGCCAGAGATTTCGGATCTGCTTTCTGCAAGCAGATTGATCAAATCATTTTCGTTCGCCGAGGTGTATTTCATGTGGCCTCCTTCTACAGGGTTAGCATTGAAAGTCGATGGGGCTAAGGGAAATATTTTGAGAACGGGGACTGCGAAGGAAAAGGATGGTCATAGGTAAAGACTTGGTGATTTTAGAAATGCCAACCGCTCTAACTTCCCGAATACCGGGTTTTTTGCACCCCACGATTTGCGCCGATCTCTGGTTTTAAAAATAACTGCAGGACGCGGGCTTTGTGCTTCATTAAAGGGCCAAAAAAAAGATATGGGAAATGTCGTTTTAACACAAAGCGTGTTAAGTGACTTGTAAGGTGTTGATAGGTAAAAGTTGATATGGGTGGAATAAGGCCAAAAGAACTCAAAAGCTCTCGTCTTTGCCTTCGTCAGGAAATGAATGGCGATGCAAGTCCTTTGTTCCTTCATTATTTCGGTTCTATGGAGTCGTCAAAATTCCTGGCGCGGCAACCGTATCGTTCGGTGGAACAAGTCGAAACATTTCTAAAGAAATGGACTCGTGATGCGTGGGTTTCACCGGGTGAGCCTTTTGCATGGGTCATTTCAAAGATCGACGGATCTGAGCCCATTGGTATTTTTCTGGTATTCATTAAACTGCAAGAAGCAGAAATACATTATGGAATCTCTGCTGAGCACATTGGATGTGGATACGCCTCGGAAGCTTGTAGCCTCGCGACAAACTGGCTTCTTGAACAAGATGAAGTAACATCTATCAGCACTGCGGTGGATATTGAGCATATTGCCACTCAACGAGTGTTAGAGAAATCTGGTTTCCTCAAAGTTGAAACTTTAAAAGACCGACTGGTGCTTCCGGCATTTGGATCAGAGTCTCGGGATGCTATTTCTTATCGTAAAACGACCAGATCAAAAATCATATAAAGTTTCAAGGCATTGAGCCGGTCGATTTTTAAGGGTCTTAAAACTAAAAAACCACCTTGCGGTGGTTTTAAATGGATGGGGTAGCAGGACTCGAACCTGCGAATGACAGAATCAAAATCTGTTGACTTACCAACTTGTCGATACCCCAACAAGATGAACGGTTGAATCGCTAAACTACGGATTTTGCGTGAAGATTGCAATCAGTGACGCGGTGCGAACTGTGGGATAGCTTAAGAATCCGGTCGAAGAGTGGGGATTTTTCCAATAAAAAAGCCCGCTAGTGCAGGGATTGCTGCAAGAGCGGGCAAAACTGTCCTTGGGTTTTGAAGCCGCCTCCGGTTTCAGAGCCTCCACAAATGGTTCCGAAACTTGGCGTGTGAGCAGGGTTCTTCAAACTCCTGGTGAGCGCGTTTGTTTAATACTCGTCGCTGCCGTAATCGCTGCCTGGCGCCTTCTGGCGTTTCAGGTTCACTAGGGTTTCGCCCATGGACTTTAATTCGTTTTCATATGCTTCAAAGACCATATCCTCGATCATCTGGCGCGTTTCCTGGTTTAGGGGATGCGCGATATCGCGGAATTGGCCGTCTTTTCTTTTTTTGGAGGGCATCGCGACGAACAGGCCGCTGGTGCCTTGGATGACTTTCAGATCGCGGACCACGAAACAACCATCAAGCGTGATGGAGACGTAGGCCTTGAGGCGATCCTCGTTGACCGGGAAAACTTTCACTTCGGTGACTTTCATAGAGTCCCTTTCTAGGTGCTGATCTTGTTGCTACCAATGGAGCCATACTATGGTCCGATCTCTATTTCGGACGGTGCTGCGAAAACCTGAAGACCTAGGTCGAGGAAAGTTCCAAAATATCGGGTCTTTGATAGATTTTGTCTCAGCTTGAAACACTTTCCCACTTACAAAAGGGCGATCGTTAAGCATCTACGTCTGGAAGCGGTGTTCAACTTGGTTTGGTGATGGGGACAAGCCAGGGGAGGGTTTGGGCAACTGGCAATAAATTCAGACGCCTTGGGGGTAACGTGACTGAAACAGGGTTGTGTGGGAATTCTTACCGTATTCAAGTACACATTTTAATTCGGAGTAAATCATGAAAACGCTTTTGGCTTTATTGTTAGTTGTTGTTGCGACATCTCAAGCTCACGCTGCAAGCCCGTCCCTGGACTGTATGCAAACTCACACTAACGATTCGTTTTTGCCAAATCACGTGACCCTGTATCCGGCTCAGGATGGCAACATAGTTCGTGCAAAATTCTATATCGAAAATGATCAACGCGAAGTGATCGCAAACAAAGTTGCAGAGGACGAACAAACCATCCAATTCGGCCATGTTCGTTTGCTTGAAAATGGCGCACCTAAGGGCGGTCCTATCGGGATCAAGTACTCCCTTAAAAAATCAGCGTTTTCTCAACGTGGCGAGCTTACCTGGAAATACTTTGACGGTTCTGAAGCGACCTACAGCTGCTCTTCCAATTAATTTTTTTCTGACAAGATGAAAATGAAAAATCCCCGGGTGATGAGTCGGGGATTTTTTATGTTCGAATGATGCCTTCGGTTAAAAGCCTCGGAAATTTCTCAGGTCAAATTCGTCCGGAAACGGTTGCTGAAAACAGACGAGGGATGCTGGGAGAGTGTCGTCAATTGCAGTGTAATAAACAGTTACTTCAAACTTCGCAAAGTCTTGTATAGCTTGAAATACCACGGACTCACCAAGGCCCACGTTCATTTGCCTATTGACGGCGAAATACACCGCCGCGCCATCAAGAGGACCTTGCTCGAGTTCCAAGCCGACGATATTTACATTCGCTCCATAAAAGTTGGCAGCCTGTATTGCCCAGCCAGAAGATGAACTAATATTAAATTTCATTGCCAATACTTGTTTGCCGGGAATCTCTGTATGGCCGAAATGCCATTTGCCGCCATTGTTCATACGGACAGGAAAGATATGTCGGTTGTTCGGAAGGTCCGGGGCGACATCCGCCTTTGCCAAAGACGCTGTTAAAGTCATTGCGATCGTTAGAATCAGTGTGCTTAGTTTTTTCATTTTCGTTCTCCTAGTCGTGTTCGACACATATAGGTATCGCCTTATTGATCTATCTCCTCAATTAACTGATTTAAGGGATTAAAATTTGATACTTTTTGACGGAATTCGGATAGTTTGAACGGGCAGAGGGGCTAAAAAAGAAAAACCCGGGAGGTCCCGGGTTCTGATTTTGAATTTGGTTTTTGGGGCTTTTTAGGCCGCTTTTGAGTTCGCTGCGTGTGCAGTTTTTTTATTTCCGTGAACCAGCGACTGCAATTCGGTCACAATTCCATTCAGTGCCTGGGCTTGGGTGGACATTTGCTCCGATGAGGCTGCCACTTCCTCAGACGATGCGGCGTTGCCTTGAGTGGATTGATCCAGATGATTCATCGTTCTTGAAATCTGCTCGATGCCTTTGGCCTGCTGAGTGCTGCCGGCGGCGATTTCCTGGTTGAGGGTGGCCACCTTTTTCACTGATGTCAGAATTTCCTTAAATACAATTTCGCTATTGTTCGCAATCGCGGCGCCGTGTTCGCTTTTTGCGACGTTGTCCTTGATAAGGGAGTTGATGCCTTTTGCAGAATCCGCACTCTTGTGTGCCAAAGTTCTGACAGCATCAGCCACCACGGCAAAGCCTTTGCCTTGTTCACCGGCGCGGGCGGCTTCGACAGAAGCATTCAGGGCCAACAAATTCGTTTGAAAAGCAATGTCGTCGATCACGCTGATAATCTCTTCGATCTTTTTGGATCCTTGGGCGATATCGGTCATGGCCAAGAGCAGGCGCTGGATTTCCTGTGTGCCTTTTTCAGCTGATTCGTGGGAGGTGCGCGACAGGGTGTTGGCCTCGAGCGCGTGCGAGGTGTTCATCTTAACCATGCTGGAGAGTTCTTCAATTGAAGCGACAGTCTCTTCCAGGGAAGCCGCAGCTTCCGTGGCGCTCGTTGATAGATGTGAGCTGGCTGCCGCGAGGTGAGATCCGCCGCTGGCCGTTTCTGAGGCCGCGCCGAAGATGTTATCGCTGATGCGATTCAGTGATTTGGAAAGGGAGTTTGCGACCAGATAACCCAGCACGCAGCCAAAGATGCTTCCGGTGATCATCACCAGGATAATAATCATGATGGCCTGATCACGAGTGGTCTCTGCAATTTTGACATTTGCTTCTGCAGTTTTGCGATGAAACTCTGAAAGGTCAGCAACGGCAGCGGCATAGGCCTGTGCTCTTTTGGGGCATTCATAGAAGAAAATATCCAGCATCTTGGCTTGGTCTTCAGCACTGTTGGACTTTTGCAGTTTTAGAACTTCAACTCCGGTGTTCTTAAATTCGCCCCAGGCTTTTTCCAAGTGACTGTAAACTTCCTCTTGGCCAGGGACGAAACCCAATTGCTTGTACAACTCATCCTGCTTTTCATAGTCAGTGATGGCGGCAAGGACGCCGGCAATACTTTGCTCAACCTGATCCTGTGGCAAATTTGGCAGACCCAGGCTTCTTAGGTTGATGCGAATTTTTCTGAAGTTCAAATTCATCTGATCCAAGTGATCCATCTTGGGCATGGACTTGGTTACAATCCATCCGTAATCACGGCTGACGGAAGTGAGCGAGAGATAGCTGGTCACACCTATGGCGACGCTGACTCCACACAATGCAAGCGTAAGAAACAGTAACTTTGATTTCAAACTCAGGCCACGCATAACAAGAACTCCTCAAAACAGGGACCCGATTGCATTTGCAGCAAAGGACCTTGGCCTTTTTGTTATCGGTGGAGGAGCAGTCGACTTGATATTTTAGTAGCAGGATACAGATTTTTTGTTCGGGGAACGAGTATTACTCGGGATTATTCCCAAAGCCCTTCGCAGTGCAAAGGGCTCTAGGAGTCTTAAGGCGGGGATTAAGGCGTATCGATATTGATGATCATGATGCGATTGTTGCGGGCCACGCGCAAAGTGTTGGTGCCCTTTTTAAGCAGCTTCAACGCCTCTTTGGAGTTTGCAACAGCTTGCTTGTTCACATCCAAGATCACATCACCCACAGAAAGTCCCGCTTTGCTGGCAGCAGAGTTGCGAGCTGTTTCAATAACAATAGGTTGCTTCATGCCTTCAGCCAAACCCCATTCGCTGCGAATCTGCGCGGTTGGATCCACGATCGTGAAGCCCAAATTAAGCGGTGCTTTGTGACCGTCGTATTTTTTGGTTTCCACTTTTTGCGGAGCCCCATCTTCAGGGCGCTCTGCCACCAACACTGCCACAGTCATTGGTTTTCTTTCGCGGATAATTTTGAAGGAAGCGGTTTTGCCAATCGGAGCATCGCTGACCGCATCGACCAGGCTCAAAGAGCTATCCACCGGTTTTTCATTCACAGAAGTCACGATGTCATACACACGAAGACCTGCGCGAGCCCCTGGGCCGCGTGGATCCAACTGTGTGATCACCGCACCAGTTTGTTCGCCCATACCAAGATATTCCGCCGCTTCTGGATCCAGGTCGCCCAGCAAGGCGCCGATGTAACCACGAGCAATGCGACCCTTGGCTTCCAGTTGTGGAATCAGGGCTTTCACTTCATCAATGGGAATGGCAAAACCAATACCCTGTGCGCGGGCATCGATCGCCGAGTTCACACCCACCACCATGCCTTTGGTGTTCACCAGTGGACCACCGGAGTTCCCCGGATTGATGGAGGCGTCAGTTTGGATAAGTGGAATTTTATTGATCTCCGCAATGCCGCGGCCTTTGGAAGACACGATGCCTTTGGACATCGAGTGGCCGTGACCAAATGGATTACCGAAGGCTGCAACCCATTCGCCAACTTCAAGTTCCTTGGAGGACCCAAGAACTGCCACAGTCAGTTTGCTTTTTGGTTTGATCTTGATCAAGGCAATGTCAGTGCGCTCATCACGTCCGACAACGGTTGCTTCGTAAAGATCTTTGGAGTCTTCGCTTAATTGAACCTTGATTTGGTCAGCACCAGCGATCACGTGATTATTAGTCACGATCAAACCGTCTTCGCGAATGATGAATCCAGTTCCCAGTCCCATCATCTGCGGACGCTGCTGTTGTTGTTGGGGAGGCTGTTGCATTTTCATTCCATACAGCTGCTCCAACATATCCAGCATCGGATCGCGACCGCGTGGCATGTTCTTGGGAATGGCTGATGTGGAAATATTCACAACCGCCGGATTGATCGCTTTGCTTAACTCAACAAAAAGATTCGCCGGCAATGTGGCACCCAGATTCAATTTTGGGGGATCTTTAGGTAAGCTGGTGGTTTGCGCATGAACGGGAGCAGCCATGGAGGCCGCCAACAGAAGGAATAAGAACTTCTTCATAAAAACACTTCTCCTTGCAAATACAAGAGTATCAAAAATAACGAAAAACTCCAGCCGGAGCTGGAGTGAAATTTCCTTAAACGGAAACAAATTTTAATTGTAGATCACTAATTAGGTTATCTAAAAACTGCGCTTCGTCAGCCGTGAGATTCCCTTTGGTTTTTTGCTGCAGGACCACCAGTAAATCGATATTAAAACGCGCCATGTTCTTATCTTTTGATGTTTGGCCTGTTGATGGATCTGGTGCCAGGCCCATAGCCATCACTGACGAAGAGGCCAGCGACATGATTAGTACTGAGAGTGAAGCTTCCATTTTATCTTGCATAAAAAACCCTCTTTGAAAGTGAGTTCGATTTAAAAAGTGTCAAGTTAGATTGGATAATATCCCATCAGCTTTTGCAGGCGTGTTTCAATAGGCGGATGGGATTTCAAAAATAAATTTCTTTGTCTAAAGCCTTCAGGATTCACAATAAACAAGTGACTGGTGCAGGCCGGGATTTCCAAAGGCTGTGTTTGCGCCAAACCTTCCAAACGCCACAAAACCTCGCCCAAAGGATGGCGATTATTTAATAATTCAGAGGCCATCAGGTCATTTTCATAAAATGACTTTTCACCAACCACCACTTTAATAATCAACCAGCCAAACGGGGACAGCAGGGGCATGAAAAATTGCAGGCGGTATGGCAGGAATGAATCCAGAAATTGACCCAAGCCCACAACGGAGTTTGCCAAAGTGGAACTGACGCTAAATGCAAAAGTATCCAGACGACGAATATGACAAAGTTGATGGGCCACGACCGCTTCCAATTCTTTGGCACTTAGTTTTTGCAACAGTCCCAAAGTAAAACCCAAAGATCCATTTTTCCAGGAATGACCAACACAGAAAGCATTGGCAGAGCCGTGAGGAGTCATAAATACCGCCGGTGTCGGCATACCCAGCTGACGGGACATGCGCTCGACCATATCCAAAATACCCCAGGCATCCTGGCCCTTTAAGCGCTGTGCGCCGAGTTTGGAGAGAACGCGGTTTTCTCCATAAAAGAAAACGATGAAGTTTAACAAAAGTGCAAGCAGGAAGCCGACAATCAAACCCAGACGATCACCGAATTGGTAACCCAAAACCAGCAACGCCAGTGAAGTCGAAAGAATAAAAATCCACACCTTGGTATTCGTGTTTGCCATGATTCTTTTTGTCCCATCGGTAAGAGTGAATTTCAACTTCTTACTAAAGGCTAGGACTGTGACATAACAATTGCAAGTTTTTGCTCTGCCGACGCTATGAGAAATTTAGGTCTGGAGAGAGGCGGTTAAGCTTGCCGCAAGCGAGCTAAGAGAGTGAAATAGAAGGGATATTTCCCAAGGAGGACGGGTGAGCGAAGTTGACATCATGGCGTTAAATGCCGCGATCAAGCAAGAGAGTCAATTCATCGAAAAGATGATGACTGAGATCAACAAGGTTGTGGTCGGACAAAAGGAGATGGTCGAAGGGATCATGATGGGCCTTTTGACGGGCGGCCATATTTTGCTGGAAGGTGTACCGGGGCTGGCAAAGACTCTGACGATCTCCACAGTTTGTAAATCCATCTCTCTGGATTTCCAACGTATTCAGTTCACTCCCGATCTTTTGCCGACGGATTTGATTGGTACGATGATCTTTAATCCGAAATCAGGTGAGTTCGCTCCACGTAAAGGACCTGTTTTCACCAATATCGTCTTGGCCGACGAGATCAATCGTGCCCCGGCAAAAGTGCAATCTGCACTTCTTGAAGCCATGGCGGAAAAACAAGTCACCATCGGTGAAGAGTCGTACAAACTTGCGAACCCATTCCTGGTGCTGGCAACACAAAATCCATTGGAGCAAGAGGGGACTTATCCTCTTCCAGAAGCCCAAATGGACCGTTTCATGTTCAAGATCAACGTGGTGTATCCACAAAAAGGCGAAGAGCTTGAGATCCTGAACCGCATGGGTACGAATGAAAAGCCGACGGTAAATCCGGTGATCTCTCGCGAAGACCTTTTGCGTGCATCCGAACGAGCGGATCAGATTTACGTTGATAACAAAATCAAAAACTACATCGTGGAAATCGTGATGGCTTCCAGAAATCCTGGGGAATACGGCCTTAGCCGTATCGCGAACCTGATCAATGTGGGCGGTTCACCGCGTGCAACGATCTGTTTGTTCCGCGCAGCCAAAGCTCATGCGTTCCTTCGTGGTCGTGGTTATGTGACGGCAGAGGACGTAAAAGCCATTGCTTATCACGTGATGAGACATCGTCTGATCCTGACGTACGAAGCAGAGGCTGAGAACATCAAGTCTGATGACGTGATCAAAGAAATCCTAAGCCAGGTTGAGGTTCCATAGTGGGATTGCCTCCTGAGGTCTTAAAGAAAGTCAAACTCTTAGAGTTGAACACAAGGAAACTTGTGAACAACCTCTTTGCAGGCGAATACCATACCGCCTTCAAAGGGCAGGGTATGACCTTTGCGGACTTCCGTGAGTACGTACCGGGCGATGATATTCGTTCCATTTCCTGGCCGTTGACGGCGCGCACAGGAAAAACCTTTATTAAAACTTTCGAAGAAGAGCGTGAGCTGACTTTGATCATTGCGGTCGATGTCAGTGGCTCCAGTGATTTCGGAACGGGTCCTTATTTTAAGGGCGAAGTGATGACTCACATGGCGGCTCTTTTGGCATTTTCAGCAGTGAAGAACAACGACCAGGTCGGTTTGTTGCTATTCAGTGATCAGGTCGAACATTTCGTGCCACCGAAAAAAGGCCGCGGCCATGTACAGCGACTTTTGCGTGATCTTTATTACTTTAAACCTAAAAGTCACAACACCAAGCTTGCCAATGGCTTTAGCTTTTTGCAGGGCGCTTTGAAAAAGCGTGCGACGATATTTTTGTTCAGCGACTTCATGGATGAGGGCTTTGATCAAAGTCTGCGTCTGTTGGGGCGTAAGCATGATGTGGTGGCTTGTGTGGTGAATGATGCGGCCGAGTATTCGCTTCCCAGCATGGGTGTGATTGAGGTGCAGGACGCCGAAACCGGTGAAGTGCTGACAGTGGATACCTCGTCAGCAAGTTTCAGAAAAGAATATGAGCAGGCAGTGCAAGTCCGCAAAGAAGCGCGCGACAAACTTCTGCGCAAGTCCCAGGTGGATCGGGTGGATGTAAAATCCAGCAACGATTTCATTGATCCCCTGGTGGCGTTTTTTAAGAAGAGAAAATAATGGCAGCTATCCAGTGTAAAGTTGAAATTCCAGGTATCAGCGGATTGAAGGACGGGGAACTCACGGTCGGCCGTGAGTTTTTGCTGGTCTGTGACGGTGATTTTCCAAAGGACCTGCAACAGGATAAACTGCAACTGGTATTGGCGCCGGAACAGAAATACTCCATCAAGCTTCAGGGCTTTGAGTTTCGTTCGCCAACCCAAGCCGATTTGAAAGTCGTCTCTTACACGGCCGGCAATCCCGTTAAGTTTGATAATCTTCAGTTAACCGATGGCACGCAAACTCTGGATTTGGGTTTGGTGCAGTTTCAACTGATCAGTGTTTTGCCACCGCCGCCGCCTCCGGGAAAGCCGGGCGAGCAACCTCCCAAGCAAGAACCCTTCGGTCCCATTGGTCCGTTGAATATTCCGGTGCCACCGGTGTACTGGATTATTCTTGCTGCGGTTTTGGGTGTGGTGGCTTTGTTCGTGGCAACCAAAGTATTCAGATCCATTCAACGTCGTAAAATCATTGAGCGTCTTAAGGAGCATGATTCCGCTCTTTCACCGATTGCCGAGTTTCACCAGAAATTCCGTCGTATGCAAAGAGCCAATACAGTCTTCTTTGGCGGCACACCTCAGCCCGAGGACATTCCGACGGCTTTGGATGAAACGCGCCACATGTTGAAACTTTATATCACTCGCCGTTATAAAATTCCGGCTCTGGAGTGGAGCCCGCGTTTGATTTTGAAAGACCTTAAAAAATATCATCCTAAAGTATATCAGGATACGGGTGTTGAACTTGAGAAGCTGGTTAAAGAGTTTCAGCACGCCGTTGAAGATAAAGCCAAGTTGAGTAAGTCCGACGTCTTGAATCTTTCCAAAAGAGCCCGCCTGTTGGTGGAAGATATGGAGAGGTTGTCATGACCATTCATTCTCCGCTGGCCTATTGGTTGATTCTTCCCCTGATCGCAGTTGTGATCTGGGTTTTGTGGCATAAAAAAACCAAAACTCCCACATTGCAGTTTGGTACCGTGCAAATTTTGAAGTCCGTGAATCCAAGCCTGCGCACACGTTTGTTGAACTTGCCGCTGCTGTTAAAAGTCCTGGGAATTGCGCTGGCGATTTTTGCGCTGTCGCGTCCGCAGGAAATGAATACCAAAATCAAAAAGAATGTCGAAGGTATCGACATCGTGATTGCTCTGGATATTTCAGATTCCATGTTGATCGAGGACATGAGGCCTTTGAATCGTTTGGAAGCAGCCAAAGAAACCATCAAGCAATTTATCAGCGGCAGAAGCTCGGACCGCATTGGTCTGGTGATTTTTGCCGGTGAATCCTTCACGCTGGTTCCACCCACTTTGGATTATCAATTGATCCTTTCCAGAGTTGACGAAATCACGACCGCTGCCAGCGCCCGCATCAAAGACGGAACCGCACTGGGTGTGGCCCTGGCAAATGCGGCTGGCCGCCTTAAGGATTCTCAAGCAAAAAGCCGTGTTGTGATTTTCATGACGGACGGGGAGAACAACTCCGGTACTATCGATCCGGAAACGGGGCTTGAGATCGCCAAAGGTTATGGCATTAAAATCTATTCGATTGGTATCGGTAAAGACGGTCCAACCAGAATTCCAATTTACTCCCGCGATATCTTTGGTCAAAAGGTTAAAACCTATCAGCCGTTTGATTCCACGGTGAATGAGGATCTTTTGGGGCGTATGGCCAGCGAAACCGGTGGAAAGTTCTATCGCGCCTCCAAGGAAGATTCACTGAAAGGTGTTTTTAAAGACATCGACAGTCTTGAAAAAACCAAAATCGATATTAATAAGTTCACCAACTATACAGAGAAATACCCTCCGTATCTGGTACTGGGAATTATTCTTTACTTGGCAGGATTGCTGTTGGGTCGTACGTGGTTAAGGAGGGTGCCATAATGTTCAGATTTGAAAACATGGCCGCTTTTAACTATTTGTGGATCATTCCAGCCATTATCATTGTGGGTTACTTCTTTGATCGCAGATCCAAGAAGGCCATGGAAAACGCCATTGGCTCAAGACTCTATCCGTTTCTTTCAAGTTCGGTATCCGCGCAAAAGCGTCGTATTAAAACGATTTTGCAGGTGCTGGTGGTGTTCTTCTTTGTGCTTGCCTTGGCCAGACCGCAGTTCGGTCAAAGCACCCAGGAAGTTAAAAGCGAAGGTGTCGAGATCATTTTTGCGGTCGACGTTTCAGACAGTATGATGGCTGAAGACGTTAAGCCGAATCGTTTGACCCAGGCAAAAACTGAGTTGAATCGCCTGGTCGATCAAATGCCGGGGAATAAAATCGGCATCATGGCCTTTGCGGGTTCCGCGGCTTTGTTATCACCTTTAACCAACGATCCAAGTGCCGTGAAAATGTACATCGATGCATTGGATACAAATTCCGTTTCAACTCAAGGTACGAACTTTCAGGATGTTTTAAGCAATGCCAAAGATGCTTTTGAGCGTGGCGGTGTTTCAACAGATGACACGGTCAAAGTGACTCGCGTGATTGTGATCGCATCAGACGGTGAGGATCATGAGCAAGGTGCCATAGAGGCTGCGAAAAAACTGGCAGAAGACGGCACGCGCATTTTCACCATCGCCTACGGTACTGAAAAAGGTGGCGCAATTCCTGTGCGTGATGGCATGGGGTTCTTAAAGGGTTACAAAAAAGATCGTCAGGGCCAAACGGTTATTACGACAGTCAAAGGTGACGCACTCAGAGCCTTGGCCGAAGCTGGCAAGGGAAGTTTTTATACCTCCACCGTTGGCGGCGATCAGGTACGACTGTTGATTGAAGACATCGGCAATTTAGAAAAAACACAATTTGATACGACGATGGCGACCCAGTATGAGGAGCGTTTTCAGACGATCCTTCTGATTGGTATTTTGCTTGCCATGGTGGAGCTGTTCATTGGTGAGCGTCGTAAGGGCTTCCGCTTCTGGAAAGGCCGTTTTGAGGTGCCTGCAGAATGAAGAAGTTTATTTTAATCTCTTTATTGTTGGGCTTAAGTGGATGTGGTGATCAACCTCATCTGAAAGCGATTTCCGTCAATCGCGAAGGCAACAAGCTTTTGGAAAAGCAGAGTTTTCAAGCCGCCAACGATAAATATATTGAAGCCTTAAGGTACAATCCATTCTTGTCCCGTTTGCACAGCAACCTAGGGCTGACCTTTGAAGGATTGCAGCAGGCTGATAAAGCCCAGCAGTCCTATGCGGAAGCGGGGCGACTGGCTGATTTAACTCGTGACCAGGATATGAAATTCGTCGCGCGTTTTAATGAGGCGCAGCTTTTAGGCAAAGCCAAAAAGGTGGATGAAGCGATCGCGCTTTATCAAAAAGCTCTGGAGATCATTCCCTCCAGCAATGAAGCGAAAACCAATATTGAGTTGCTGATTCAACAGCAGCAAGGTGGCGGCGGCGGTCAGGGCGACAAAAAAGAGGATCAAAAGGATCAAAAAGGTGACCAGCAACAGCAGGGTCAGCAAGGTGATCAAAACCAAGAGCAGGATCAAAAAGACCAGGACGGCAAAGACGGCCAGGAACAAAAGGACAAAAAGTACCAGGATTCTCCGAAGTACAAGCCTCGTCCTTTTGCAGGCAAAGAGCTGTCTGAGGGTGATGTGAAAAAGATCCTGGGAGAGATTAAGCAGCAGGAAGGAAAAATCCGGTCTGACTATAATCGCAAAGAATCGAAGGAGCAGCCTCGTGACAAAGATTGGTAGTCTTATCATCTTTCTGAGTTTCATTTTGAATGCAGCGGTATCTTTTGCTGCTGGCACTACGGTGAACGCGGTGACCGATCGAAATGAAGTGGGCATGGGAGAGACCTTCACCGTGACCGTTTCTGCGGTGACTTCTGATGATGTGAATATTCAGGACCCGCGTGTTCCGGAGCTGGATGGCTTTGATTTGTTAAATACATCCACTTCCACGGCTGTCGCACAGAAATTGGTGCCAGGCAAAGGTGGGATGCAGTTTGAAACTCAACGCCGCAAGGACTACAGCTATACTTTAACTCCGCAACGTCAGGGGACTTTAAGTGTTTCCTCCTTTGAAGTTATTGTCGGTGGCAAGGTTTTCAGAACTCAACCGATCGTGATTAAGGTGGGCAACACGGGCAGTACCATTCAAGGTGGTAATCAACGTCAAATGCCTCGTCGTCCCCAGATGCCAGGCATGGATGATCCTTTTGATTCCATGGACCGCGCCGAAGAGGAGATGTTCAATCAACTCTTGCAACAACGTCAGCGTCTGATGCAGCAAATGCAGCAGCAGCACGGTGGCGGCATGCCGGATGACCAGTTCGGTGGTGGACCGTCATCCAGCACTATCGACAATCCCGCATTTAGAAGTTTACCGACAAACCCCAACGATGCTTTTTTCATTGGTGTCGAAGTTGATAAAACAGAAGTGTACGAAGGTGAGCAGGTCACTGTGAACTGGTACATCTACACGCGCGGCCAAATGGAAACCCTGGATCGCTTAAAGTTCCCGGATCTAAAAGGCTTTTGGAAAGAAATCATTGAAGAAGTGCCAAGCATTCAATTTTATGAAGTGAATGTCGGCGGGGTGCCGTGGAAGAAGGCGTTGCTGGCCTCCCACGCTTTGTTTCCTATCAAGTCCGGCTCTTCAACGATTGATCCTTACAAAATTAAATCCCGGGTGCGCACTTTGAGTCAGTACGGCATGATGAGCAAGCCCTACGAATACACAAAGAGCTCTGCGAACGTGCCAATCAAAGTAAAGCCCTTGCCGGTTGAAGGACGACCTTCTGATTTTTCAGGCGCGGTGGGACAGTTTGATGTTCACACCTCGGTTGAGGGATCGAGCTTCCCGGTGAATCAGCCGCTTAGTTTGAAAGTGCGCTTTGAGGGTTCAGGCAATGCAAAGCTGATTGATCTGCCTCCGATGACATTGCCAGCGGGACTTGAGCAGTACGATACAAAATCGGATTCCAAGTTCTTTAAAAATGGCCGCGCCTACAAGGAATTTGAAGTTCTGCTGATTCCTCGTCAGGAGGGCGACATGGTTTTCCCAGAGTTGAGTGTCAGCATGTTTGATCCGGCAACGGGCAAGTACTACACCAAGAAGACCGCGCCGATCACTTTGAAAATCGTGAACAATCCCAATGCGCCAGTAGGTTCTTCGCAAAGAATGTCTGGTACTCCGGCACCCGCAGCTGCGAAAGTTGTTGAAAACAAACTTCCCGATGTGATCATGGCGTGGCAGCCCTCAGCGCAGGCCAGTGTGTTGGCGCGTCCGTGGTTGTGGCTGGTGATTTATGCGGGCGTGTTTGTGACCCTCCTGGTAAAGGCGCAACGTGAATTCGGCTGGGGCCGTCGTCGCAGAACTTTGAAAGAACAAGTCGGCAAACGCTATAAGGTTGTCGATCAGGCGGTGGGTAAAGACGACTATCGTAAAGTCGGCGCCGAGATGACGAATATCTTTTATATGGTCATGGGACAGGTGGCCGGGGAGTCCGGGGCTTCGCAAAAAATCGAAGACCTGATGGCGCAAATTCCACCAAGTCTGCGCCGCGATCACGGGGATGAGATCACCAAGACATTTGAGATCTTCCAGACGATGTCTTTTGCTCCGGATGAAATGCTGGGAAGCTTGAAAGAAAAAGCGACGATGAAGCAAAATATCGAACGCGGCAAAAAAGTGATCAGCGAATTGATTTCATCAAAAGAAGAATAAAAAAAGCCGGATGATGAATCCGGCTTTTTTCTTTTTAGTAGTTAATGGCCCTGTTAACGTATGATGGAGAGAAGTACGTCGTATTTAAAGTAGTGGTCAGCATATCGACGCCAGAATCAGCAAAACCCCATTCACCAGCCACAGATCCACCAGAGCACATCAAAACTCCACCCGTAGTCGTCGCGCACATACCTGTGTATGTCGTCTGGACTTTCGAGAAAGTAGTTCCGCTGGCAACAGCGACGGGCGTACTGAATGTTAAATGTGATCCGGCTTCGACAAAGGTATACTGATTTGGCACTGTCGCGTAACCCCAGCATTTCATAGTGCCATCTGTTTTAATACCGCAGCCATTCGAGCTCGACATTGACACAGAAGTATAAGTCGCACCGCCATCAATCACCGTTGGAACATAGACGTAGTTTGTTCCTGTACCGTTTCTTGGGTCACCCCAGCATTTTACTGTATCGGTGGCCGTGATCGCGCAAGTTGCTGAAGCACCAATGCTTAGTTTTTTATAGATGGCACCAGAATCCACGGTGAATGGAGTAAGTTGGGTTGAAGTGCCGCCATTACCGACAGATCCAAAACCATTTGCTCCCCAGCATTTAATTTGGCCGGCCGTGGTGCGCGCGCAGGTGTGATAAGCGCCGCGACCGATTTCAGCGTAAGTGACGCCGGTGTCAATGGTTTTAAATGCAGTGACATCGGTAGAAGTGCCATCACCAATTTGCCCACCGGAATTACGACCTGAACAGCGAAGCTCGTCGGCTGTGGTGATTGCGCAAATTGTACTGTAAGAAACAGAGACGGCCTTGTACGTCGTACCCGGATCAACATTGGTTGGAATATAAGCGGTGCCGCCAACAGCGACGGCGGAGCCGAGCTCGCCGTGGTCATTTTTACCCCAGCATTTTAAGTTGCCGGCGTTATCAATAGCACAGTTGTCGTTATCATGTTGAGCAGCCAGAGTCGTGTAAGTTGTGGTTGGATCAATCGCGATAGCTGCCGGATAGCGATAGGCGATTCTGGAAGCATTGCCGAATACAGTGGATGCACCCCAACAGAATAATTTTCCTGATTTAAGTCCACAGGATTGTGATGAATTCGAGCTGACGTTATTCGTGGCAGGAGTCCAGGAATCCCACTGAGCCAATTCGTAGTTGGTGTACCATTTATTCCAGCTGCCAATGGATGGAGCGTAACCGGCGCCGGCCAAATTAAGTGATTTTGTGCTGTCATACGTAAAGTTACCCCAGCACTTCAATGCGCCACCTGCTGCCCCCGCGGTGACACCACAAGCGCGCTGACCTGTTACTGAAATACTGGTATAGGTTGTGCCTGCATCAACATTCACTGCAGTTGTACTTTGAGTCAGAGTTCCGTTCGCTAGGAGTGCATTGGCATTGCTACCCCAGCATTGCAGGGCTCCAGAAGATAGTAGGGCGCACGTAGTGGTTCTGCCGCCGCTAGTGCTTAGGTCGTCGTTCACTGAAACTGACGTGTATGTTGAGCCGGAATTCACAGAGACCGGAGTTGTGCGATTTGTTGTCGTGCCATCACCAATGGCACCGGTTCCATTATAACCCCAACATCTTAAAAGTCCTGTGGTTGTAACTCCGCACGCGTGACCTGAGCCGATGGAGACATTGGCAAAATTATACGTGGAATCGACGTCAATCGGTGAAGTGGCATTTGTGGTTGTTCCGTCTCCAAGTTCGTTAACTGCATTGTGTCCCCAGCAGCGAAGTTTGTCAGACGAAGTAATTGCACAGGAGGATTTGGCCCCTACTGAGACGTATTTATAGTCATTAGCTGCATCGATTTCTGTCGGAATGTTCAAATTTCCCGTGCCGCCTTGGCCGAGTGCCCCATGCATTCCCTGACCCCAACAGCGAATTTTACTTCCAGTTGTAAGGCCGCAACTGTGGTTCTCGCCGGAGCTGACAAAAGCGTAAGAAACTCCACTATCAATAAGTTCCGGAGTATTCTTATCGACCCCGGCACCATTGTTACCAACTTGTCCGTTTGCATTGCGGCCCCAGCAATAAAGATCGCCATTCGTCGCAACAGCACAAGTGTGTTCATTACCGACGCCGACGTCTTTAAAAGATGTGCCCGGGCTAATTATAATGGCTTCAGATCGGAAAGTCGTAGAAGCATCACCAATTTGTCCGTAGGAATTAAAGCCCCAGCAGCGCAATGAACTGTCACTCATAATGGCACAGCTGTGCTTGCGACCAATAGATGCTTTCGTAACTGTCAAATTCTTCTCGTCATCGGCAATAAAGAACTGCGCCTGGTAGTTATTTGTAGGGTAGGCCATCTCTGTGCTTACATTTGAAATACTAAAGTTAAGAACGCGCTCTCCGCTTGTCAGAGCATTGTCCGGGAAATTGATCGTCACATTTGCAGAAGTGGAGCCGGCTGGAATTGTGACAGACCCGTCAATAAGATCATGTTGTGAAGGATAACTTGCATCACCAGATACTCGATAGTTTGCGATGACATCGTACACTTTTGTGGCGTCCATTGAAATCGTCACGACTTGTGCGCCAGATCCTTCCATGACACGATTCATACGCGATGATGAAATTGACAATGTGTTGTAGGAATCCCTGATCCAAGTCGCGCTGGTCGCAGCCGAAGCCAATTGAAAATTGCCCGAGGCATCGCCGCCCAACACGCACAATGTAACCGGGCCATTAGGGTGCGAGAATACGGTTGTATTGATAGGGGTTGCAACCGCGATTGCTGTTGTGTAGCTGGAGGTCGCGCATGTTCCAGTGGATATAACGTTGTACTTATATTGAGTAATATTAGTACCGCTCACCGTAACGTTGATAGCGCTGCCAGTGTATGTGCCTGTCGGTGCACCCGTAAGGACAGCTACTGGAAGTGGAGCATTGATCACGATGGATTTTTGTCCGGCAAGTGACCCGGCAGATCCTGCTGCAGGCAGAGTACGGGTTGCAGCATTGAGCAGAGCATCGATCAGTGTGCCGTTAGAAATTGTCGCCGCAGATGTATAATCCAAGTCTGCTGACATATCCCCAATGGCAACGGTATAAGTAAAATTCAGGGTCGTCGTACCGGCACCGCTCGCATAAGTCGCATAGCGGGTGGCTCCGCCAACTTCCATTGCGATACGAGGAGATCCAGTTACATTGACGTTTTCATTAAATGTAACGCTAACGTTGATAGCGGCGTTCACGCCATAAGTGCCATCCACCGTCGATGAAGCAATGGATTGTGGGATGGGGCCGACGCTATCTCTGGTCCAAGTGGTTTCGGCCGTTGCTGCTGAATAGTTTCCGTTAGCATCACGTCCAAGGACGCAAACTTTGTAAAGACCTTGCTCCGTTAAACTGCCTGTGATTTTTGTCGCGATTGCGATGTCAGCGCCTGTATAGGCTGCCGTATTTGTACAAAGTTCTGAGCCGCTCGGTGGCACTATAAAATAGCGATAGTGTGTAACACCTGTGCCGCCCACAGTGATATTCAATGTGGCTGCTGTATTTGTGCCGGTTGGAGCACCAGAAATTGTTGCGGTACCTGGTGCTACTGTGTCTTTATAAAAGTTTCGGGTCGGTGAATGAGTATTTCCATTTAGTGCAGTCAATCTGGCAAAGATCGAAAAAGGTGTGCCGGAAGTGTCAGCTAGTCCGGAAAGATTTAAATTTGCAGTCCAGGTGCCAGAGTTACAAGTGGTGGAATTCGAGATTCCCTGGTCCACAGCGCCTAAATAAACCATAAAGTCGACAGTGCGACCGTTCAGGTTACAAGTACCGGAAACCGTGAACGACGAGGCGTTGTTGGAATTGATATATGAAAGATTGGTGGGTGTGGACCATGCCAGAACAGGATTCGAACCATCATGCGTGATTGAATCCGATACGCAGTTTGATTCATTACCAGCGACGTCGCGGGTTTTGAAATAGGCAGTGTTTAAACTATCGGCCGTAGTCAAAGTCCAAATTTGCGCCGTCGTATAGGATTCCCAAGTGCCTCCAGTTAAACATAAGGCATTGTTGGTGATATACATTTCAGTAGCACCCGTGGCAGCGATGGTTACCAGATTCGTCAAGTTGCCAGTATACAGATCATCATTTTTGATTACGAAAGTTTGAACAGTAGGGGCGACAGTGTCTTTTGTATAACTTTGTGAAGCGGGAGTTGCATCCACTCCAGCTGAGCGGCTGTGATTTGCCGTGAATGAAATGGAAGCGTCACTCAATGATGATACGTCAATGGTTTTGCTCCAAGCACCGCCGGAGCAGGTCGCGGACTGAGCACTTAAGCCTGTGATCGTCAAATCCACGGCATTGCCATTTTCAGAGCACGCACCAGAAATGGTAAATGCTGTTGCGTTACCCAGATTGATATAGCTTCCCGACGCCGGAGAGGCAATTGTCACAGTCGGAACAGCTGAAGAGTGATCAATGGAATCTGAATAGCAAGTCGATTCGTTGCCGGCTAAATCTCTAAATTTTGTATAGACAGTATTAGTGGCGTTCGCCGTCGGAAGAGTCCACGATTTTGAGCCAGCAAAGGTTTCCCAAACTCCACCGCTCGCGCAGCCTGAAGTGTTGGTGACGTACATCTCACCACCTGAATCTGAAGTGGTCAGTGTTAGGTTTGCAGAAAGGCTTGTGGTGCCAACGTTACCGTTATTGATTGAGATGGTACCAGTCGGTAAGCCCGTGTCCTTAATGTAAGTCGGCGAAGTGCCGGAGCCACTGTTGCCTGCGACATCTGATATCGCGGCATCCAGTTGGAAGCTCCCTTGCGCAAGGGACGAAAGATTCAGAATTGCAGAGAAGGCAGAGCCCGAACATGTTGCTGTCGAGGTAAAGCTGCTTGGGCCAGTGATGGTGATCGAGCGACCGTTCTCAGAGCAAGCACCGCTAATGGTGAAGGCTGCTACGTTGGCGCTATTGACATAGGAACTTGCAATTGGGGAAGTGATGGAAACAGTGGGATTGATGTTGTCATGAAGAATGTCGTCGCTTACGCAGGCCGTTTCATTTCCATGGCTTTCTCTGAACTTAACGTACACCGTATTGCTGGAATTCGCAGAGGGCAAAGTCCAGGCTTTTGCCGTGGCAAAGGCTTCCCACGCACCACCGGTGGCGCAGGTTGCAGAGTTGGTGACATACATTTCAGTTGCGTCTGTGACATTCAAATTAAAAGTCGCTGAAAGGGAGGTCGTCGCAGCGGTACCTGCGTTAAGGGCCACAGAAGTGATAGTCGGAACAGTGACGTAGCGAGTGGTGATTACAAATTTAGAGCGAGTGTTAGTGTAAGAGTCAGCATGGGTCGCTGACAACGTGATGGTATTGCCCGTTAAGCCAGTGACATCCAGAGTTCTGCTAAAGCTACCACCGGAACATGTGGCCGTGGTGTTGATGGAGCCAATGGCAATCGCCACAGAGGCACCATTTTCAGAACAAGTTCCGCTGACTGTATATGCAGATTGATTTGCCGCTGTTATGCCGACCGCAGATGGAATATCCACTGTGGGAGGGACCGTGTCCTTATCAATGGCGACAGTATAAGCTTTCGGTGTGCCTCCGCCAGATGGAGTGACCGTGAATGTAACGTCGCCGGCGTAAATGCCACTGACAGCACTAAGATCAATGCCGCGAGTCCATGTACCAGTTGTTGCGCAAGTGAAAGTTAGAATGTTTGCAGCAGAAGGGGCCGACACGGTCACTGAAGCGCCCTGACCACAACGACCAAAGAAAGGAACTGAAGCAACATTGGCTTCATTAACCAGGCCACCTGCCGCAGTCGTGTTTACTGCAAACGAATCCTGATAAATAACTGGAGAAGAACAAGCCGAAGGAGTGACCTTGCCGGTGACATCCATTGAATAGACACGGAATGTATATTGTTGGCCTTCATCTTTCAGGAAGGAAGCAGTGTTTTCACCAGTGTCTGCGCCAAGCTGAATGGAGGGGAGGATCGGGTCCTCGCAGCTCGCGCCTTTATAATAGAGCAGTTCCTGTTGTACGATTTTTTCGCTGGTCGGAGCGGCCCATTGAGCTTGCAGGTCACCGGATGAATTTAGAACTTGTTGGTCCCAGGCCAAGGATGAGGCTGAATTAGATGAAAGCTCTTCCAACGAAAGATCTATGGAGCAACCCACGAGAAGTACTGGGGCTAAACTCAATGCGAGCTTTAGGATACAGTTATTTAAATACGTTCGGGTATGTTCCATGAATAACTATTCGGTGTTACCAGAATATTTATTAGATTTTGATTGGGTTAACTTATTGAAGTCAGGTCAAAGTTTCACAATTGTAACCACGAAGGTGAATAGTGGTGTTTCAAGTTGATACACTGAGCGGAGTTAATTTGTGTTTATTTATTGTTTCACAAACGGCAGTCTTTCAGTCATCTGATAGCGAGTTTGTGGAGTCTTGCCATCAAGCTCACTGCTGGCTGTGCCCATGAACATCAAAAGGGGAGTCTGCGCTTTTATCTGGTAAGTGGAATAAAGAATCTCGCCCTCATCCGGATTTTTGTATTCATCACAAACAAGCCCGGTGACCACTTTTGGAGTGCCGGTTTTCCAATCCTCAAAACCACACCAGTTGATCAGGTTTAAGGCTTCGGTGACGCCTTCAGTGAGGCTGGTGTAAGAAGTCTCCACGGTGGTCATATCGATAAACCGATCCACGGCCTTCACTTTATAATTCACCTGATAAGTCAAATAAGCCTTCGTGCACTTCTCATCCTCATAGGCTACATGGGAATACTTCCAGGCAGCACCTTGAACCGACAAAGTCGAAATCAAAGAATCATCCCCCATCAAGTAGCAGCCCTTCACGTACTCTCCATCAACATTATTATGAGCCTGAGGAGCCGCGAACAAAATCTGAGTCAAAAAAAGCGCAAGTCTAACCATCCCCAAACCCTAACAGGCGCCTGCCAGTTTTTTGATACGCGCCGCTCCACCATCCCAAAACTGGCCAAAATGTGGCTGCCACTTTTTGGTCGGTTTTCAGTGAGCTTTCGTTTCCGCATTTAAGCCGAGATCGCTTGAATTGGAATTTAGGGGCAGGTAGGGTCCGCCCATTAAAAAGGAGTCCGATATGCGTATTTTCGCTATGGTTATGACGATGGTTCTTTCTTCTGCAGCTTTTGCTGGCACAAACATGTGCGCAACTTACAAATCTGAGCGCATGTTGAATGCGATCAACACCGTGGCCGCTCGTGAAGAGATGAGCTTCGATGAATTGTGTAACTTTGCGAAACTTTTGGGAGTTGAAGCAATGCCATCGCAAATCGTAAACGTAAAGGGCGAAGCAATTCCTTACACACGCGTGCAATTACACATGTCTGAAACAAGCTGCCTGTACATGGTTCGTGACGCTGACCAAGTGATCACAGAGGCCCGCTGCTACTCCGCTTGGTAATAAATTCCAACGCACCGCAGGCCCCAAAAGTGGCAGGCACCTTTGGGGATTTTTTTTGGTGGGTTCCATAGTTGTTCAATGGTGTTTTTGTAGTCTTGGACTATGAGCTCGCAGATGATTGCGGGTTCTGGTTGTAAGGATAGGACTATGGAAAGAATATTGAATGCGCTTTTGTTTTCGATCATTTCAATGGCCGCTGCCGCAGCGATAGGTGCTCAAGGGCAGTCGCCGCAAAAACCTGCAGGGGAGGGGAACGAACTTCTTCGCTGCATTTACACTTCCCAGGCGGATCAGCAAAGTTCCTCACTGGCGACGGTGAAGCTTGGCTTCAAATTTCTTCTGCAAAGAAACAACGACAATCACATCGCTGTCGACACCTATACGCTGAATGATTCAAGTCAGCTGGTGAAACAAATAAGCCACGCGGAAGTAATCAGTTCCGTCGCCGCAATCAAGTCGACCACCAAAGCCTCCGATCTGGTGTCCGGACTGACTTTGGCAGAGGATTCGCCTTTTGATTTCCAGATTGCACTCGATTCAAGTGCTTCAGACAGTAACGGCAGATTTTCTGCTGTCGTCGGCACCGTCACAACGTTCGCCGGAGAAGTGTACTCGAATCTTTCAGTAAATTGCCGCTTGCCTCCAGCCGCAATCTCGCCGCAAGCGCTATCGCCTTCGCAGTCCCAAACGCAAAGTCTGCCCTTGAATTAGCAATCAAAGTCCCAGGATTTGTTGAACGAGCTTCGGCACTTCAACAGAAGCCGCTCCGATTAGATGCTGATCAAACGCGCGGGAGATTTCGGTGTCTTTGACATTGATTTCAATCTTGCGCGCCTTCCAGGCCAATTGCACAAAACCGGCGGCCGGGTAGACGTTGCCGCTGGTGCCGATCGAGATAAAATAATCCGCCTGCTCCAGGGCAAAATAAATTTCGTCCATGTGGTGAGGCATCTCGCCGAACCAAACGATATCGGGTCTCAATGCGCCCTTGATCCCACACTGAGGGCAACTCTCATTTACTTCTAAATCTTCATTCCAGACGATCACTTCTTCGCAAGACAGGCAGCGAACTTGGTCCAAACGCCCATGCATGTGCAGCAGATTTTGCGAGCCAGCCTTTCGATGCAGATTGTCGACATTCTGGGTGACCAGCAGGAAGGAGCCCTCCCACTGACGCTCTAACTCTGCCAAAGCGAAATGAGCGGCATTAGGCTGCACATTGGGGTCTTTCAATTGAGATCGTCTCGCATTATAGAACCGTTGAACCAACTCTGGGTTTCGATGAAATGCCTCGGGAGTCGCCACGTCTTCGATGCGATGATCCTCCCACAAACCGTTTTGATCTCTGAAGGTGCGAATTCCAGACTCCGCGGAAATGCCCGCTCCTGTTAGAATAACGATGTTTTTGAAGAGGTGAGAGTTCAAATTTATGCCTCGTGACAAGGTGTTCAACTCGTTGAGCTTTCAACTGATTTTCATTAGGATGTGGCGTTCTTTACAGAAAGGCAATTACAATGGCTTCTAAAATCGAAACTACACCGGATATGGTGCAGGCCGTTTACAAGAAGACAGCGGAGCGTATCGCTGTTGTTGGTAAACGTTTGAACCGTCCTTTGACTCTTGGAGAGAAAATTCTTTTTGGTCACTTGGACGACCCACAAAATCAAGATCTAGTTCGTGGCGAAAGTTTCTTGCTACTAAGACCAGACCGCGTAGCCATGCAAGATGCGACAGCACAAATGGCTTTGTTGCAGTTCATGCTTGCAGGTAAAGATGAAGCAGCGGTTCCTTCCACTGTTCACTGTGACCACTTGATCCAGGCTTACAAAGGTTCTGGCGTGGACATGACAGTTGCCAACCAAACAAACAAAGAAGTTTATGACTTCTTGGCAACAGCTTCTTCCCGTTACAACATCGGCTTCTGGAAACCAGGCGCTGGGATCATCCATCAAGTAATCTTGGAAAACTATGCATTCCCAGGTGGCTTGATGATCGGTACTGACTCTCACACTCCGAATGCGGGTGGTTTGGGTATGTGTGCTGTGGGTGTTGGTGGTTCTGACGCTTCTGACGTGATGGTTGGTCTTCCATGGGAAGTTAAAAATCCAAAATTGATCGGTGTACACCTAAAAGGTAAACTTGGCGGTTGGGCTTCTGCAAAAGACGTGATCTTGAAACTTTGCGGAATGCTGACTGTAAAAGGTGGTACGGATAAAGTTGTTGAGTACTTCGGTGAAGGTACTTCTTCAATCTCTTGTACTGGTAAAGCGACGATCACGAACATGGGTGCGGAACTTGGCGCAACTTGCTCTGTATTCCCATACGATGACCGCATGGGTGCTTACCTGAAATCAACTGGTCGTGATGAGTTGGCAAAAGTTGCTGACGCTCATAAAGACCTATTAAGCGCTGACGCTGACGTTATCGCGAACCCAGGCAAATACTTCGACGAAGTTTACGAAATCGACTTGTCTGCATTGGAACCACACCTTGTGGGCCCGCATACTCCAGACTTGGCTCGTCCTATCTCTGCACTTAAAAAAGAAGTGGCTGAGAAAGGTTACACAGTTAAGATTTCTTCTGCGCTTATCGGTTCTTGCACGAACTCTTCTTACGAAGATATCGGCCGTGCCGCTTTCGTTGCGAAACAAGCGATGGAAGTTGGTTTGAAAATGGAAGCTCCATTCTTGGTGTCTCCAGGTTCAACACAAATCCAAAACACGATCGAGCGTGATGGCCAAATGGCGACGTTCAATGAAGTGGGCGCGACAGTTCTTGCGAACGCTTGCGGTCCTTGTATCGGTCAATGGAGACGTGACGACATTAAAGCTGGCGAGAAGAATACAATCGTAACTTCTTTCAACCGTAACTTCCGCGCACGTAACGATGCGAACCCAGAGACTTTGGCGTTCATCGCTTCTCCTGAAATCGTAATGGCGTTGGGTCTTGCGGGTCGTTTGGATTTCAATCCTGCGACTGACGAATTGGTTGGTCCAAAAGGCACAATCAAATTGCAAGCTCCAGTGGCTCCAGAGTTGCCTGCTAAAGGCTTCATCGCTGACACTGAAGGTTACCAAAAACCAGCAGGTGCAACAGCTCAAGTGGCTGTGAATCCTTCTTCAGACCGTTTGCAACTTCTTTCTCCGTTCACTAAGTGGGATGGTAATGACTTCGTTGACAACTTGGTTCTTGCGAAAGCAAAAGGCAAATGTACAACGGATCATATCTCTCCGGGTGGTAAATGGTTGAACTACCGTGGTCACTTGGACAACATCTCTAACAATATGTTGTTGGGTGCGGATAACGCATTCACAGGTGAAATCGGTAAAGGTAAAAACCAACTGACTGGCGAAACTGGTATCGAGTACGCGCAAATCGCACGTAACTACCAAAAAGCTGGTAAAGGCTGGATCATCGTGGGTGACGAAAACTACGGTGAAGGTTCTTCCCGTGAGCACGCAGCGATGTGCCCAAGACATCTTGGCGCTTCTGCAGTAATCACGAAGTCTTTCGCTCGTATCCACGAAACGAACTTGAAAAAACAAGGTGTGTTGGCTTTGACTTTCGTAAATCCAAAAGACTACGACAAGATCCAAGAAGCAGACAAAGTTTCCCTGGTAGATCTTAAAGATCTGGCTCCAGGCAAGAACGTGAAAATGATCCTGAAGCACGCTGATGGCTCTACAGAGACTATCGAAGCGAAGCACACATACAACGCAGAACAATTGAAATGGTTCCGCGCTGGCTCTGCGCTTAACTTGATCCGCGGTCTTTAGTCGATACTCCGGCGCTGCCGGAGTTCTTAAATGCTAAAAAGAAAAACCCACAGTTTGAAAGAACTGTGGGTTTTTTATTTTCGACGTAGAAGGTAAGTCCGTACCTAGATTTTTTTGATGACGATATCTTTCGGCAGGCGGAAGCGTTCGCCCCAGAGGCCTTCGGGATCGCGGCGGCCGACGGAGATGATCATCACCACACGGGCGCGACAGCTTAAACGCAAAATCTTTTTCACGCGTCTCTCATCGAAGCCTTCCATCGGGCAGGTGTCAAATCCTTGAGCTGAGATTGCCAGCATGAAGTTTTCAGCGGCAAGTGCCGTGGATTTAACGGCGACCTCTTCGATATCCCGCGAAGACCAGGGCTTGCGCGGCATTGGTTTGAAGATTCCCATGATGTTGAACATCAGCCACTTCACCGGAGCCAAAATTCTCCAGGAATACACAAAAGGCATCAGCTTCGTGTAATAGGTCTTCACCGCCGCCGGAGCATTGGGGCCTAGATGTTCCAGGTTTGCCAGCTGAGCGATCTTCCACGTTGTGGGATCTGCCACAAAGGCCACCAACTCCTGGGCAGTGCGAGCCGCTCCCTGATTCATACAGGCAAGGGCCGTTTCTTTCTTGGGACCTTCATTGTGAATCCAGTAAATCCGCCAGGTCTGCATATTCGAGGAGTTTGGCGCCAGCAGGGCGGCATCCAGGGCTTTATTCATCACCTCGGACGGGACAGCTTCCGGGGTGTACTTGCGAATACTTCTACGGGCATTGATAGCATCAAAAAATTCCATAGCTTTATTAGAGGCCTGAGTATTGTCAGAGGCAATATGTTTGGAGCAGTTTGTGTCACTGAACTCAGGTTTTAGGCAGTCGATCCACGTGGTTTCAATAAGTTAACCTGCCTAATGAGTGGCCCTTAATTTGCTCTTTAGGCTGCGATTATGAAAAACACAGTACGTTTTCTCATTTATATTACATTGATGCTGGTCCCGGCTTTCTATGCTTTTGCAGAGGAGCAGATCCCGTCACAGGAAACTGTTGAAACGGAACTGGTCGAAAAAACTTTGGAACCTGCCAAGGTAATCGACAAGGATCACACCGTCATTAAGCTCTCCGATACAAAAGTATTCACCTTGGATGCTTATCCCGATGTTGAGGTGATGAAGGAAGCCCTGGGTTTGAATGTTCCAGAGAAGGTGCGTGCTCAGGTCCTTGCTCGTGGTGGCAAGATCGAAGACGTGAATCCCTTGGAGGCTTATGAAAAGCTCTCCGATGAAAATAAACAAAAATTCCGTGAAATGCGTCTGCATTATTTGACCAATGCCGCCCAAGTTCTGAACTCCACAAAGTTCGCTCTGGGTGCTGGAAGCCTTGTGGGCAATGGCTTTAGCTTTATCAAAGTTAAAACCAAGCAGGCTTTTGGAAAAGAGACTCCGCAAACGGAAAAATTGCATCGTACATTCGCTCAGCGCAGTGATCAGGCTATTTTGTCTGTATTAAAAGGCATGGATTACAAGCTGTGGTCACAGGCTCCGTTATTGATTGATTCCAATGAGATTGGTCTGAGTGCCTCCGTCGGTATCGTTGCTGAAACAGGAGTTATGAAAAGGGGCGCAGGCGGAGCTGAGGAAATGGGCCTGAGCCTTGCCTATAACAAGACCAAGAAAGCCTTTGTATTTGAGATTTTCCATAACACCGAGAGATTTGATAACACCAAAGCCGCGATTTCTGTGATTGGTGTAGTTGCAAAAACCGGAATGACAATGGGACATCGTGAAGGGGCTGAGACTTTAAAAGGTCATTCCTTTTATCCTCCGGCGATTCCTGGTTTTAGTATGAATTCCCCGGAATATTTCGCAGCAGGTTTCAGCAGCAGTCTGGGTTTGCCGCCGCCACCACTTGCCGATCTTTTGACGTTCACGAATAAGTTTGAGCGCCACTCCCTGATTCGCGTGACCGTGTCACCTGTCGTAAAGGGCTTTGTTCGAATTCAGTTTGGCGATGTGAAGGGTTCATTTAAAACAGTCGTTTATCGTTTCGCTGATATGTTTAAATCGATTGCTTATAAACTTCATTTGCTAAGACGCCCGGGACTGTGTTCTGCTGTTTTTGTAACCGCAGCATAAAGGAAGTCCCTCGTGCCCGAAGTCATCAAAAACCCAGCTCTTAGAACGGCCGTTTACTTGCTGGGTGTGGTGTCTTTGATTTTGGGAATTATCGGCGCCTTCCTGCCAATTCTTCCCACAACTCCTTTTGTAATTTTATCCGCGTTTTGTTTTGTCAGAAGCTCGCCCAAAGCGCACGGCTGGCTGTACAGCCAACCCTTGTTTGGAAAAGCACTTAGTGACTGGGATCAGCACAGAGCGATTTCAAGACGCGCCAAGATTCTGGCTGTTTCGATGATGGCTTTGTCGGCGTTAATCATGTGGTCACGCGTGAACAATGTTATTCTCAACACAGTCATCTCCCTAATTCTATTCAGTGTCGCTGTATTCATAGTTTCCAGAAAAGAGATTTGAAATGAGTCTTGAGATTTTTTTTAAGCAACTCATTCAAAAGACCGAAGCCTCCGAGGAAATCACCAACGCCGGAACGGACGAAGAAGGGTTCTACAAGCCCACACGCACGATTCTACTGCGACATTTGCAACTTTTAAAAGACCTGCATAAAAAGCCGCTGGCAAAACCAATGCTGCGCCAGTCTTGGGAATATGTCGTCGAACATTTACCGGCAGAGTGGCTTGTTCCAACTGACAAAGCCGATCAGGAAGAGTTAAAAAAAATGCTTTGATCAGCTAAGATCTCAGCATGTGTTTCAAATTTTCCTTCTTACTGCCGTTATCACTCTGGTTACTATTTGAATCGGCTTCTGCTCAGCCGACAACGGGTCCTGCCGCGGTGACTGGGAAGACTGTCACATTCATTGCCTCTAATTTGCGTAATGGAGGTGTGAAAACCGTCAGTGATTCATTTGTTGAAGCAGCAGAAAAATTAAAATGGCGCGTGCAGGTGATTGACTGCGCCGGCAAGAAGAACAGTGTTGTTCAAGCCATGGAAAATGTCGTGAAGGGTGGGGTTGACGGCATTATTTTGGGAGGATTCGACGGCGCTGACCATCGGGAACTTATTAGAAGAGCACAAAAGCAGGGAATAAGAATTGTCGGCTGGCATGCGGCTGCAAAGCCAGGACCCAATCAGTATATGTTCACCAATATCACCACCGACCCCGAGACCGTAGCGCGATCAGCCGTGGAGCAGATAGCTCACGATGGAGGAAAAAAGGGCGGTATCATTCTTTTGACGGACCGGGACTATTCGATGGCGACCGCGAAAACTCTGGCCCTGAAACATGCCATCGAAAAAATACCTCATTTTAAATTGCTGCTTATCGAGGACCTACCTCTTTCAAAATCGGATCAAAAAATTCCGAATCTGGTAAAAGCCTGGAATCAAAGATTCGGCAGTTCGTGGACTCATACCGTAGGGATCAATGATCTTTACTTTGATCATATGGCGCGTGCATTGCGAGCTGTGGACCGCGAAGATGTGGTGGGAATTGCCGCAGGGGATGGGGCTCCGGAAGCCATCCAAAGAGTCACGGAGCAGGAGTTTCCGCAGTTGGTGACAGTGGCCGAGCCCTTACGCACTCAAGGTTGGCAACTGGGGGACGAGATGAATCGGGCTTTTGCAGGCCAGCCCCCCAGCAACTATCAAACAGAACTTATTGTCGTGAGTAAAAGAAACTTGGATGGTTTGAAGCCCGATAATATCGAAGCCAATATTCCTTATCGCAAAGCCTACTTAAAAATCTGGTTTCCCAAGGGCAGTGTTAAGTAATTGGACACGGCCTGAAATTACTACCCAAACAAACTCCTTAGCAGGCCAACATCTGTGCGGTGAAGTATAACAGAGCTGCAATGAAAGCACTTCTGATCACCACCATTATCACTCTTTCCTTTGGGACTTCTGCTCAGGCTCAGGAAGAATCCTTCGTCACAGTTTCTGCTGTGGGCGATGTTATGATGGGGACTGATTATCCGACGGACAAGCTTCCTGCTGATCAGGGGCGAAAACTTTTTCGATATGCTGAAAGCTACATCAAAACCGGTGACGTGCGCTTTGCAAATTTTGAAGGAACTTTGTTTGACGGAGTCAAAGGAGCCGGAGCCAAAAGCGAAGGCAGCAACCGCCATTTATTCCGCACGCCCACAGAGTTTGCGCGCACCTTTGCAGATGCCGGCTTTAACGTTGTCAGTTTGGCAAACAATCACGCGAATGATTTCGGTTCGGAAGGGCTGTACTCCACTCAGCAAACTTTGCGTTCCTATCAAATTCAGTCATCAACCAAACGTGGTGCTGAGGTTGCTTCCTTCAATGTGCGTGGTTTGCGAGTGGCGGTGATCGCCACGGATTATTACCCAGGAGCGCGTAGCATTTCGTCTCCCGAGAAAACCTATCAAGAAATTCGCGAACTAAAAAAACGCTTCGACATTGTGATTGTTTCCGCGCACGCCGGGGCCGAGGGCTCTGATGCTTTAAGAACCCTGAATCAGACGGAATACTACATGGGAGAAAACCGCGGAAACTCGGTGGCTTTTGCCAGGGCAGCCATTGATGCTGGTGCGAGCTTGATTCTGATGCATGGACCGCATGTGCCTCGGGGGCTGGAAGTTTATAAAGGTCATCTGGTCGTTTACAGTCTTGGAAATTTCGCCACCGAGCGTGGGATCAGCGTGCAGGGGACAGCAGGCCTTGCCCCATTATTGCTGGTTAAACTTGATTCCAAGGGCCGCTTTCAAAAAGGCTCCATCACGTCCTTTGTGCAAAACCGCGAAAAGGGTGTAATCTACGATAGAACCCAGGCCGCTTATAAGCTGATGCAAAACCTGTCTTATAGTGATTTTAGCGCTTCAGCCCCGTTGTTTGACCCCTCCACAAGTATGATATCTCCGCGCTAAATTGCGGTTATTGCGCCTAGGTAACGAAGCGTGAAATAACTATATTCCCCACCTGTGGTATTTAAATTCCGGCCGCATAAGTTTACAATCCGCGTCAATATGCGTTGGATTCCCTTACTACTTTTGATCGCTGTGCTTTCCGCCTGCAATTCCGAAAAACCGGAAACGCGCGAGGATAAATTGAATCAAGGTTTTGATTACCTTGATCAGCACAACTACGACCAGGCGATTTCGTATTTTCAAAAATTACTGAAGCAGGATCCGCATCCCCAAGTACGTATGGCCCTGGCATCGGCTTACGCTTCCCGCGCAGGCGTGCGTATCGAAAACATTTATAATTTTGTCGTCGTAAAACACCAGCCACAAATGCGCATGCAACTTTCCAATTTAAACTTTTCGGCGCAAACCAATGAAGTGATTCATGGGCTTGAGGATTTCATCGCCCAGTGGGAGCAGGTGCCTTCGGTGTCGGCGACAGGCCGTCGCGATTTGGAAAAAGCCGTGGGTGTACTGGCCGAGACCGACAACGCCGGAGCGCGATTGTACAGCGCAGTTCTTAGAGTCGTTGCCTTGAAAGCCAATGTGGCTGATGGAATTTTGTCGTGGGACCTGCAAACGCAAAACAAAAACAAAAAGCTTTGCATCCAGGATGTGCGTCCTTGGTGGGAGTGGACTGAAAAAGTCATTGGTTCCCTGGATATCCTAGGGGCGGATTTGGCCAAGGCCTTTCCACAAAAGAAAACTGAACTTGAGGGCTATCTGGCGCAACTGGCGCAGGTAAAAACACAGATGGCTCTGGTTAAAATTCCAGTGGGGGAGCAATGCTTCTAAAAGTATTCGCTTTCCTATTGCTAAGTTCCTCGATAGCTCAGGCAGGATCACTGCCGGGATATCTGCGTGATGGCAGCAGTCGCTTTTTGTATCGCTCCTTTGGATCCGCTTGTTATTCCATGGACAGTATCGAGCAAGGTCTTCCTTGTAATCCGGCCTTTGTTGCCAAGAATGAAAAGCGTCGCTTCGGCAGTGATTTATTTCTTGGTACCAACATGGACTACCTGAGCGATATTGATGATCTGGTGAATGGCCGTGCAACTCCTGAACAAGTGGGCCGCATATTTTCCCGCCGGGATGCCTCCCAGGCTGAAGGGTCACTGCAGGCCTCGTTTCAAGCAAACACCTGGGGCGTTTCGATCGAGCCTTATCGTGTCGTCTTCTACACGGATATTCACAATTCTGCTTTGCCGGCGATCAACTTTGTTGCGGCTGAAGAGCAAAATATCAAGCTGCAACTTTCCTCTTACGTCAGAGAAAACTTTTATGCCGGTGTTCAACTGCGCTACTCCCACGTGCGTTTCGTGGGCGACTACCTCATGCTGACCGAAGCCTTTGCCGGGGACTCGGCTGAAATCTTTCGCGCGCGCACACAGAATTTGTTTTTCATCGAGCCAGGCGTTGTCTATGCCTGGGATGATGAATCGTGGCAGCCGCAGATTTCCGCGATGCTTTCGCAGTGGGGTTTTTCAGATGAAAAATCTGATCAGTACCCGGTAAAACCTCAAGGCATGGTGGGCGCGTCTATTAAGCCTCCGGTGGGCTTGGGCGTGTTCGAGGTCGGCACTCAGTTCGCACTTAATAGCGATACTGAACATTGGCAGGAAGCTTTCAGAGCGGCCATGGCCTATCAAATAGGAATTCTGCAACTTGCTGTCAGCGGTGGTCAAAGGGATCACTCCGCAGGATTTAATCTGGTTTATCAAAACATCACCAGTGGTCTTTCCTACTGGGGTGAAGACCAGGATAACGGCGTTTATATCTCTTTCGGAGTTAAGCTATGAAGTCGTTATTCATTGCTTTCATAACGATGCTGCTTTTGTCCGTGCATGCCCACGCATTCATGAATAGCGACAACGGTTACGAGGGACTTCCTGAGTGGTCGAATTTCCGGGAGTTCGTGAAGCTGCAGCAGGAAGAGGACGAGCGCATGGGGATCAGTTATATGATCTCTGGTGGTATTGCTGCCGTCGGTGGGGTTGTGGGGTACGATCTTTCCAACGATCCACTCAGCCGCAGTGTTTATGCGCTGACTTCGACGGTGGGGATTGCTGCCATCGGTTTGGGTGCGAGCTACTATTGGACCGGAAACGAATACGACAGTTTTTATTTTGCTTTGGAAAATTCCAGTATTTCCCTTCAGGAAAAAAACCGTATTCTGCAAAGGTTTCTGGAGCGTGAACGTGATAAGCGCGAATCGCGCCGCTGGATTCGTGTGGTGACCCACTCTTTGATTGCGGCGGCCAATTTCTACAGTGCTTCGCGGGAGACGAACGGGGATGTAAAGCCCGTGTTTGTGTTCCTGGGAACGGTGAACACGGTACTGGCGGTTAGCTACGCATTCTAAAATATGCGTTGATAGCTAAGTGACAGATTTCCGCGGGCATCGGGTGTGGATTGAGTCTTAAAGCGTTTGGTGCTCATCTCGTAACTGTAACCCAACTCAACATCCCAACAGCGAATCACAAAGCCCGCGCTGCCTGCAGTGACCAGAGGGCGTTTCTCGACAGAGGCGCTGTTGCCATCGGAGTTACCATCCAGGAAAATGTCGCGAATAACGATTTTTTCGTAGAGTCTGAATACCGTAAAGATTGAAAAATCACCTTCGTAGGCATTGATCGTGCGGTAGCCCATATCATCTGGGATATTGTAACCCCAGCGCAAAATACCACCGACCTCAAGGTGAGTGTCGACATTCCCCAGGGATCCACCATAGAAGTAAATAAAGTCGGAATCAGCAGCGCCCTCGTAACGATACGGCATCACGGACTGCTTCATTTTAACATTGAGACCCAGTTCATTGTGCAGTTGATAGTCCCAGCCTTGAGCCTGATCCACGCCAATTACACGATGCCAGAGGTTCTGAGTTTCCTCTCCCAAAGCGGCAGGCCCCACAACACCTAAATCTATTGAATAGACATTAAGTAGATTCCCTTCACGTGTGCCCATGGATGTCGTTAAAAACAACCAGCCCGCATACGGTTGGTCATCGGGATCAGGGATCGGAGCTTCTGTATCTTCGGGAGTATAGATGAACTGCGAAAGAGCAAAGCTTGAATACAATTTAGTGGACGGTGAGAAGTTGTCTTCAAAGCCCTTGGTAAAACCGAACAACCCACTTTGTATAATACCAACAGATAAATTGCTGGTGAGATGGCGATCTGTGTGCTCGGGACCCGTGAAATAGTCGTTCCCAATATCTAAAACAATCTGTCTTCCGCCTTCGTCAGCATGTGCTGAAAATTTAAGCAGTATAAATAAAGATAAAATCAATATCGAAAGTTTTCTTGGAGTCACAAGTCCTCGTATCTATTGGTAACTTTACATTACATAGGACACTTTTGCTGTAATGTTAAATGGAAAGATTTCATAAATCAGGTGAAATTTACGCGGCAGGTAAAATCGAATTGTCTTTGTGCGTAATCGAGAGCATTAAGACCGCACAACAAAAAACATCATTCCAAACTACAGGAGAAAAGAATGAAAAACATGATCCTTGCTATCGCCGCTCTTATCGTTGGTCAAACTGCTAACGCAGCTATCTCTGCTAACTCTTCTTGGGAACAAATCTTCGCTGCTAAAGGTCCATACCAAATCGTAGCTCCAGCTGTATACATGGGCCGCGCTATTGATTACACTTTCGTATGTGTTGATGGTAACGAACTACGCACTCAAAAACCAGTAGACATCGTTGTTACTAAACAACCAACTAACCAAAACGGTCGCACAGAGTTCGAAGTTGTTGGTTCTGAAATCCTTTCTACTCCAATCAACTACACTCAAACTGAATCTTTCTGCGATTCTTCTAAAGGTGACAAAACTGTTTGCCGTGACGTTACTTACACTGGCACTTACCCATTGACTGTTAACGTAAAAGTTTACTCTCAAGTTGGTAACGAAGCTCCAGCTCGTTTGCTTTTCACTAAAGCATACACAGTTCCAGCTTGCGAATCTGCATCTGTTAACTAATTAATTAGTTAAATTGAACAAGCTTAAAAAGCCCGCTCTCGAGCGGGCTTTTTTTTTGCCTAAAAGGTGCCAGGTCCTACTTCTTGGCACACTGCTTACGTAAATAGGACCTGGCACCTTTTAGAAGTGCCAGTTTTCGATTTGCAGGTATTCGCTGTTATTGTGACCGGTCATCTCGTAGCCTTTTAGGCCCTTGGGGATGATCGAGGTGTTTGAACGGTAGTAGCTTGGCAATTGCGGAAGTTCTTCGGTGTAGGCCGCTAGGACTTTACGCATGAATTCGATGCGCTTGGCGGAATTGAATTCTTCAGTTGCTTGCACCAACAGTTTGTCTACTTCTTTGTTTCTCCAACCCGAACGATTGTGGCCGGACCAGCCGTTGCCTTGTGATGGCACCATGGTGGAGCTCATCGTACCCAGTGGCACCATGTTCGGGGATTCCACCCAAGTCAAAGCGGCCATTTCAAACTTTCTTTGGCGTAGAATTTCGCCGAAGAAGATTCTTGCTGGGAAGCTTTTTAGAACTACTTCCAAACCCAATTGTTTCCACTGATTTTGTAAGTAAACCGCAATCATCTCGTTCATCTTGTTGTCGGCCACATTGGTCATCGTGAGCGACATCTTTTTGCCGTCTTTGTAGCGATAACCATCCTTTTCCATTTTCCATCCCGCTTCATCCAGCAGGCGTTGTGCTTTGATGCGACTGTAAGGGTAGAGTTTTATGATTTTTGGATCTTCGGTGTACCACTCGTCAAACGGAGTCGAGAAATGCAGTGCCGGGGGCTGCTTACTGTCGAAAAAGGACTTGGCCATCTCGCTTCGATTGAAAGAGCAGTTTAAGGCCTGACGGACTTTCAGATCTTGCAGGATGGAGTTGTCCAGATTCAGTTCAATATGGGCATACATGGAGCCGGCCACGTATCTGACTTCATAAGGAAGATTCTGGGATTTTACTTTTTTATCGAAGGCCAAAGTCTGATCAAAGCTCATACCGGACGAGGAGGTCATGTCGACATTGCCGCTCATCAGATTGGCTTCCATGGAAGTGGAGTTCAGAATGAATTTAAAGATCACTTTCTTAAAGTAAGGCTTTTTGCCGTAGAACTTTTCATTCGGAACCAAAACGATGTGACTGCCTTGCTTCAATTCGCTGACACGGTAGGGACCGTTGTACAGGCCGGGCTCAGTGATTTTGGATGAGTAGAGGGAGTTGCGTTCGTAGGTCAGCACCTTGCCTTTGTATTTTTCAAAGACTGGCATCTCCAAATGTGCGGGGATCAAGCGCGGCATTGAAACATAAAAGTTGTATTGGGCCTTATCAAATACGACCGTACATTTTTTTGGATTGGCTTTATCGATGACGATGTCTTTGACGTTGTCATAGTCATCGCGATTGGGCGTTGCCACCAAGTCATCACTGCCGATTTTCCAGCCGGCTTCGAGGTCACGACAGGTGACGGGTTTGCCGTCGCCCCATTGAGCGGATTCGATAAACTCAATGTCTGCTTTTAAGTGGGTACCGGTTTTAGCCGTGAAGATCTGAGCCTTCTTGTTTTCAATCGTCGGGATTTCCTTGATCAGCACAGCCTTGGGTTTTCCTTGCGGAGTGATCATGACCAGTGGGCGCATGATCGCATCCTGAACCAGGCCTCCCGCAGCCATGGTGTTTACAATCGGATGGATGGTGTCGAATTCGGCATTCACGGCAATGCGCAGTTCGTCTTTGGGATTGGCCAGTGCCACTGGCGATAGCAGAAGTGCGATGGATGTGATGACCCATGAATGTAGCATTATTAAATTCCGTTCTTCCAGGTTCGAGCCATGAATCGCGCGGTCTTTCCGGATAACACTTCCAGTGCTTTTTCCAGGTTGCGATCTTTGGCTTCTGTTGATTTTAATTGGCTGAAATATCTTAATACTTCTTTTTGTCGGCTGGGCGGGAGATTTTTCCAATTCGTTTTTGCTGTCGGATTTTTTCCCAGAGCTTTGGAGAACCATGGAGGCATCCGATGTTGAGGTCCGTTTTTATATTCCGAATTGAAATGAATTTCGACTGTGACTGTGTCTCCTACGGTGGTGTTGGAGGCTTTGCGGACGGCACCGTGTAAATACAAATAGAAGCTGCCATCGCCGACCGGCATCATGTTGATGGGCCAAGAGCCTTTAGGCTGACCATTGATTGTAATTAAGACCGGCAAAGGCTTTCGCCAGCCGGGTTTTAGTTTTGTGGCGCGAGCCGCACTTACCAAAATATAGGGATTACCGATGCGAATCTCAATGGTTGCCTGAAACTTCATCGTCTCAGCATAGGTTGAAAACCGTTTTAGGTAAATTCAAAAAAATTGCCCCCCGCACTGGAGAGATACGGGGGGCGTACCGCAAGGGAACTCGCACTGGAGAGAGCAGCAAGTTCCCAGTTGAACCTAATAAATCATGATTAAGAAGATCAATGCCAAGCCCAGAATTGCGACTAGCTGGACGAGTGCGTAGGGGGATGGTTTAAACGTTTGCATGTCATACTTCCTCCTGTCTTCCTTACAGTTAAATTATAGTTACAAAGGAGAATTTTCCTGATGATGGCGGTCATCTTTGCTACCGATTATTCGGATTTGGCTGCGATGAAGATCCAGAAAATAAAAAACCCACCCGCGATTAGTCGGGTGGGTTTTGAGTTAAGCTAAAATTTATTTAGACTTTAGTTGATGCTGGCTTGCTTCGGAACTTTAGAAGCATCCACAGTCACTTCAATTTCAACACGACGGTTTTTAGAGCGTGCTGCAGCTGTTTTAGCTGAATCGATTGGATCTGCTGCACCCATGCCTACAGATGAAATTGTCTCTGCAGGTACGCCACCCAGGATCAATTGCGCGCGAACTGCTTCAGCGCGGTCTTTGGAAAGTGGGTTGTTTTTCATCGCTGTGCCGGTGTCATCCGTGTAACCGCGGATTGTAAGTACGTTTTCAGGGTACTTTTTCATGATTTGCGCTAGCTGTGCAATGTTAGATTGCGCTGCTGGTTTCAAGTTAGATTTGCCAGTGTCGAACAGAATGTCTGATTTCAATTTAGTGATCAAACCTTGTTCTGTTCTTTTAGTCTCAGCAATGGCAGCAAGCTCTTTCGCTTGTTTATCCATGCGGTGACCGATACCACCACCGATACCTGCTCCAAGAGCTGCACCGATAAGTGCGCCTTCATTGCGGCGACCTGTTTGGTGACCGATAACAGCACCAGCAACAGCACCAATAGCCGCGCCGATACCAGCACCTTTAGCAGCATTTGGATTTTCTTGTGTAGTTGCACAGCCAGTTGCGATCATCGCTACAGCTGTTCCGATTAGAACTAGACGTTTCATAAATAGGACTCCTTCATTTATTTGTGAACAGACAAAGTTTGCCAAGGTGCAGGATATTCGTCAATCCCTCTGGAGCTCATATATGTTTTGTTTTATTCTGAGAGGCATCAAAGCGAAGGAGCGTTATTATGAGAAAGCTATTAGGTATCTTACTTTTGTCTGTCACACTCTGGGGCGTTATGGCTCAAGGAGCAGATCGTATGATCGTAGTCAGCGGAACTTCTGAAAAAGGCTTGGATCCAAACATGGTTAGTATGACTGTGGAGATCTGGAGCAAGGCGCAAACTGCGAAGCAAGCGCAAACTCTGGCAGCGAATCAGTTTAAAGACGTCAAAAAAGTTTTCGATGAATACAAAATCAAAAAAGAAGATATTCAAACAGACAACTACGCTCTGAACCCAGAATACGTCTATGACCAAAAAAACCGCGCCAATAAAATGGTCGGCTTCCGTGTCGTGCAGACTTTGCTTGTGACATTGCGTAAGGTGGATGATGCCGGTAAATTCCTGGATGCCTTGGTTACGGAAAAAGCAACGACCGATGCGGGTGTGAATGTGAATTCCATCAATTGGGATTCTGATAAACGCGATCAAATGGAAACAGCGGCATTGGCGGATGCGGTTCGCGCAGCCAAAGTAAAAGCAGAGGAAATTGCGAAAGCGGCTGGAGTGAAGATCAAAGGTGTATCCCGTATCAGTCATGGATCCCAGTCTCATCAGCCACCAATGCCGGTGATGCGTAATTTTGGGATGAAGGCGGCGATGGCAGACTCTGCTCCGACAGAGCTAAGTGCTGGTCAAATCAAAGTGCGCGTTGAAGTGACTGCGGAATACGAAATCAACTAGTACTTGCGGGGTTTCAGATAGAAGCCCATAAGTTCACTGGTACTGACGAAGGATCCGTCTTTAAAAGTACAGCGATCCAGGCGGTGCCAGTCTTTTCCCACCTTGAATTCCACGATCTGTGGTTTTCCATCAAGTTCCCGGCAAATGTTAAAGCCGGGATTGCTGGTTGGGTTCATAACTTTCTTTTTATCAATCAGCTTATTTGCATTAAAAGCACTTTTGCACTCCAGTGTCTTGCAGGCAGGGGAGGTCAAAATGTTTCGATCTTCGTTATAGCAATACGTTGTTGCCACTTCAGTGGTTTTGCCATTGGTTGTTTCGCGCAGGAAACCTTTTTCACAAACCAGTGGAGTTTGGGCAAATGTGGTTAAGGTTAGCAGCGTTAATAAACTACTTAACATAGCTCAACCCCCAGGTGCGTGACATGAGATCCGGTTTCGGCATCCATATCATGCCTTTTTTGCATTCAAGAGTGCTGTCATAGCCAGAGCAGCCGGCACCGTAAGAATTGCGCAGCAGGTATTCACATTGGCCCGTTGAATCATTGAAACGACGTCCAACGACTGATAACGCATGAGACGCGGAGTTTTCGTAGGTCGTTGCCGGAGAACGACGATCACTCAACCCATTGGCGTCAATCGAGACACCGACAGGATTCTTGTTGCTAAGCTGTTCATCCAGGGCCTGCGCATAGTCCAATTCCGGACTGTTGCGAGCGAGTTTGTCGTATATCTTTTTATAGTAACCCTGTTTGGTGATAGTGACGACTTCGTATTGTGCAGGAATTCGCTGCTTACAGGACTTCTCGCGAAGGTTGTTGATGAAGTCTCTTTTGGAGGATGACTTTACAACTTCCTGAAGATCCGAAAGAGTTGCGCCAGGAAAAAGTTTTTTTGTTTCTGCATAAAGACTGTCGCATTCCTGGCGTTTGGCGGCAATGGTAGCCCGGCCCCAGGAATCCAGACTGCGTAAAGAGTCCGCGAAAGTTCCGCCACTATTGTCTTCGCTGGACAGGTCCTTTTCCAGACAGAGTCCTTTTCTTTGCATGCTTTGCAGTGAATGACTGAACCAGCCGCCGTTGAAATCCGCGGCCGTGGATCCCTTGACTCCTCTTTCAATACTGTCGAGCCAGTTGTCCTGATCCTGGAGTGCGATGTCAGCGGCAGAAATATTTTTCTTCATTTTATATGAAAGTAAATCAGCAGCGGTAAAGGCATAACACCAACCCACGGAATCCTGGTTGCGGATTGGCGGCATCTCTTTACTCATATCCACGGGTGAACACGATTTCTTTTCGTTCGCAGCCGCGGCAAGTCCTTGTGCTTTTTTCTGGGAAAGATAAGCTTCGTAATCGGTGTTGCCGGTTTTCTTTGCGTAGTTGATAAAGTCTTTTTCGTGCTCTTTTATTTCGCCGTACTGGGATGCCTTTTCCAGGTTGGTTTTGATTTTGCTGAATTCTTTTTCACGGGATTGTTTGGCCATGGAATCCAAAAAACCGTCGTCCACATTTAAAACGTCCTTGGTTGTTTTGCCGCATTTCTTGATTTGGGCTTTTAACAAGGAGATGGAAAACGTCGAGTCCGTCTTGTCGTAGCTGTCTTTAAGGATGCTGAAAAATTCCTGAGCGCTGGAATCCGCGCAAGGGTCCTCGCCAAACGGGCTTGCGCCGGTTTGGGCTATGGCCCCTAAAGAGCCCAGAAAAATGAGGACGAAGAACACTAAATTCATGGAATCATTATCGGTTCCTTAGAGCCAACAGGTGAGGGGTACGTCCAAGAAATTAACAAATTTGAATGCCATGGAAGCACCACGTGAGAGGATTTCTGTAGTCAAAACCTTAGGGCTCCTTTAATTTCATTTAACACGACTAAAGGAGTGCTTTTCAAATGATCGAAATGCTATCGAATCCACAAATCTGGATCGCGTTTTTCACACTATTCGCCTTGGAACTTGTTCTGGGGATCGACAACGTTATTTTCATCTCCATCTTGGCCGGCAAGCTTCCAAAAGAGCAGCAGGACAAAGCCCGCGTGACGGGTCTGGCTTTGGCCGTTATCACGCGCGTGATCTTATTGTTCTCGCTCAGCTGGATCATCGGTTTGACGGAACCATTATTTGCAGTGTTCGGTCAGGAAATTTCGGGTCGTGATTTGATCCTGCTTCTGGGCGGTCTGTTCTTGATCGTGAAAAGTACCATGGAGATCAATCACAAGCTTGAAGGTGTTGAAGGCAGTCAATCCAGCCACGTCGCACACTCTTTCAGTGCCGTGATTTTCCAGATTCTATTGTTGGACGTGGTGTTCTCTTTGGACTCCGTGATTACAGCGGTAGGTATGGTTAGTGAGATCAGCGTGATGGTCGCAGCGGTGGTAGTTTCAGCAATCGTGATGATCGTTTCTGCAAAATCCATCAGCAACTTCGTGGATTCCCATCCATCACTTAAGATCCTGGCTTTGAGCTTCCTGTTGATGATCGGGTTCACGTTGATCGTTGAGGCTTTGGAAGTGCACATTCCAAAAGGTTACGTCTACTTTGCGATGGCGTTCTCGGTGGGTGTTGAGATGCTGAACATCAAGATGCGTAAACAAAAGCCGAAACAGCCGGTTAAATTGCGTGAACGTTTTACTGATGAAGAAGCAGTAAAAAAATAAGAGTCTTAATATTCAAACTAAAAAGGCCTCCTTAGGGAGGCCTTTTTTTTTGCTTAAAGACTTACTTCGCTTGTACCGGGAACAAATAAGTCGTCGTCATCGCAGACTTCTCAGTGATCGAATGGATTTCATAGATCTCGATCGCTGTCGCAGTTTTTGCCAAACCTTTTTGCTGAAGATATTCTTCAACACGTGGATATACTTTCAAAGGTCCGATGCCCGGGGAGCCTGTGAACACCGCCACCACGTAATGGCTTGCTGGAATTTCGCCTTCTTTCATGTTTTCTGGAACATCGGTCGGCATGGCTTCGATCAGGCAACCTACTCTTGAGCGCAGGCGCGCTTCTTCAACCTGGCGAGGATCATCCAGGTATTCACCGAAAGTGCGTTGGCAAACAGTGCCTTTGCTGGCCATGAATTTTTCAACTTTTTCGATCACCTTGTTCACTTTGTGGTAAGGGCCGACATGTTCAATGTAGAGGGTTTTAAACGGACCTTGCTGAGCCTCGGAAATTTCCACACCTTTAAACGCCCCTAGGTAAGTGGCAAGGTAACCGCCGAAAGAGGCAACCATCACGATAACAAAAACTATAATATATCTCATTGTCTTACTTCCATTTGATTGAGCAGCCCATGGAGGCTGTCTGTTCTTCAGATACTTTTTGATTTTTTAAAAGAGTTTGCACGGCATTGTACAATTCACGCTCGGTGACCTTGCTGGCATCCTTCCAGGAATTATCCAAGCGGCCACGGTAGGAAAGTTTCAAATCGCCATCGTAGACGAAGAAATCCGGTGTGCAAACCGCACCGAACGCTTTGGCCACTTCCTGTGTTTCATCCACCAGGTAAGTGAAAGAATAGTTTTTTTCTTTCCAGCGTTTTGCCAGGGCCTCAAAGGAATCTTCAGGATGATCCTTCGGATCGTTCGAGCAAATGCCCACAACATGAACGCCATCTTTTTTTAAGTCAGTTCCAAGCTGGATCAAACGCTCTTCAACCGCCTGCACATACGGGCAGTGGGCGCAAATAAACATAACCACCAAAGGCTTCCCATTGGAAAAGTCCTTCAGGGAATATGTTTTCCCATCCACCGCCGGAAGTTTAAATTCTGGTGTCGAATTTCCTAAATCAGGAAAAGGAGTAAAAGTCGTCGCCATTACAGTTCGCTCCAGTTGATCTTTTTAGCGCCCATGTACAAAGAACCATCCGCTTCCATCGCCGTGTACTTTTCTTTCAACAATGGGTGAAGATTCAAAGCGTGCAACAAGGACAGTTGATCCGTCGGACTTAGTGGCTGATCACAGTGTGAAGCCGCATCGGAGAGTTCAAATACCAAGCGGTCCAAAAACGCTGTGTAGTCCTCACCCAATAGGGGCGCGCCCTCGGGCAGGGATTGCAAAATACTTGTCGATGTTTCCACATTTGCCGGTGATGACGTCACATTGACACCCAGACCGATGATGAAGCGGGCTTCATCACTTTGCGCGACAGTTTCCAGCAGAATGCCTGCCACTTTTTTGTCGCCGATGTAGATGTCATTCGGTGCTTTTAGATTCCATTTCAAAAAGGGCCAAGTTGTAGAGCACGCGCGATACACCGCCAAGCCCACCAGGCACGAAGCCGTTGGTTGTGGCATCATCGGCAAAAGGTATGACCAGGAGCTTAGTAGTGAAGAACCCGCTGTGGAATCAGTCCACGTGTTTTTACCACGGCCACGGCCAGCTGTTTGATGATCTGTTACGAACAGGCACAAAGCCTCTTCCAGTAAATCCTCCTCGAACGCCAATTCTTTGGCAGTGAGGTTGGTGCTTTCCTGCTGAGCTTTGTATTCCACGTGCAGGTGATTGTTGCGCGCCCATTTGGCCGTCACATCACCGATGCGGATTTCGCTCATGGGATTTTCGTTCACAGTTTTTCCAGCCACTATTCCTCCCACGCGAAGATAAGGCTTACGTCAGCAACCGGTGCTGAGTGTGTCAAAGCTCCGACGGAGATATAAGTCACGCCAGTTTCAGCGACCGAACGCACGCGCGCCAGATTCATATTGCCGCTGGCTTCAGTTTTCACACCTTCAGGGATCAATGCCAAAGCTTGTGTCAGCATGTCGTTATCCATGTTGTCCAAAAGCAGGTGAGTGACGTTCAGACCAACGGCCTCTTTCACTTCAGCCAAAGTGCGGGTTTCCACTTCCATCGGCAGATTGCTGTGCTCACGCACGCGGTTTACTGCATTGGTGATGCCACCCATGACGGAAATATGGTTGTCCTTGATCAGGATTGCTGAACTTAGATTCATACGATGATTCACACCACCACCATGGGCGACGGCTTTTTTCTCAAGCTCGCGGTAACCCGGAGTTGTTTTGCGAGTATCGAGGATTTTGGTTTTCGTATGTTTCACCTGATTTACAAAACGGCGAGTGACTGTCGCGATACCGGACAAGTGACCCAGGAAGTTCAAAGCCACGCGTTCAGCTTTCAGAATTTGTACAAGATCGCCTTCGATCGTGCAGATGATCTGACCATTCAGAATTTCGTCGCCTTCCTCAAAATGCCATTTCACGCGGCAGTTCGGTTCCAGCATTTGCATGGTTTGTTCAAAAGGTGCAGCACCAGAAAGAACGATGTCTTCCTTGGCCTTCAGGCGTGCGCGGCCGGATTTTGGAGTTAATGCGAGTGACTCAGTTGTGACATCGCCTTGGGGCATGTCTTCTTTGATGGCAGCACGGATCAGATCAATAAGTGTCATAAGACCTCACATATAGGGCGTACCTTGATGTGAGGCCAAAGAGAAAAAGGTACTAGATAGATTTCTCGGTTTCGCGCATGAGTTTGTTCAACTCTTCGCGAACGATGCGCTCCGCGATCTCAGGAAGGAGTTTCCAGCAAACGGATTCAATCACTTCGCGAGCTTCCTCACGAACAATCTTTTCCATCATTTCGCTGGACAAGTCCATCTTGGATTGGGTTTTGGGCTGAGCATTAGTGGCAGCGGGTTTTGCCCCTGCAGCACTTGGTTGCGCTTTGCCAGTGGAAGGCCCTTTATTCAGGGTTTCCATCATTTGATCCTTGACGGATTTTTCAACTTTACCCAGGAAGGAATCCTCTGGCGGTTTCGCTGGAGGCGCTTTAGCTGCTGCTGGAGCCGGTTTTTGTACTAAATCCGGGCCATTCTCATCAAAGCTGATTTCCTCAAAGTTCCCTGAAACTTCAATGTGGGCATTTGATAAATCCTCGTCTTGAGGAATTACAAATTTAGACGCAAAGTCGTCAGGTTCATTCTGTGGGATATTTAATTTAAATTTTGTTAAATCCTGGTGAGCCCAGCCGCCCTCGTCCATTTCGTCCTGACCGCGTGGTGTGGTCAAAGGAACCGATGCGAATTCTTCGCCCGGGACATCAAGGCTCATCGCTTCGTCTTCGCTGATTTCAGGGATTGCATCCAGGGTGTTGTACTCTGGATCAGCGGCAGAGATGCCGGCGTCCATTTGAGTTTCGCCACCTTCAGAAGGCATTTCCTCGAATTCAGGCATTTCAGGGAATGTTAAATACTGGCTGACAGGATTTTCCGCCGTTTTTTTTACCAACTTGTTCACCAAACCACGCAAGTGTTCTGCATCGAATGGTTTTTCCAAGCGGTCATCGGCTCTGGAATCAGTGACCTTGTTTTCGTCGATTTCCATGAAACCACTCCACATAAGTACAACCGGAATATTTGTGGTTTCAGAATCGTTTTTAAGTTCCAGGCTGACATCGTAGCCGTTTCTTTTTGTCAAAAGTACGTCTGCAAAAACAATGTCTGGCTTAAAGCTTTTAGCGACAGGTAAAACATCAAGACCCACTGGGACCGCTTTCACCTCAACGGCGAAGTCGGACAATGCCAGTTGCATTACCTTTTTGATTGTGGAACTCTCATCTGCAAGTAAGACGCGTAAAGCCATAAGCAAAGTTAAATAGGATTTTGGACCTGAGTCAAGGAAACTCTAAGAATGAACAGAATTGATCGATATACCTCTTGGCTTTTCTTTGGCTACTTCCTGGGTGGCCTTTTGATATTCCTGACTTTGTTCACGGCCGTCGACGCGATGTCGACGATTTCCCAATACAAAGACGTCAGCACGGCGACCTTTTTTAGTTATTACCTTTACTCTTTCCCTGACATTATTTCGAAATTGCTTCCGGTTGCTTGTTTGTTGGGCACGATTTTGACCCTGACAAACCTGAACAAGAATAACGAACTCGTTGCGTTATTTTCTGCCGGAATGAGTTTGTTGCGTATTTCGACCCCAATCCTGCTGTGGGTGATTCTGATCTCCGCCGGCGGTTATTTGATGACGGACCGCCTGGTGCCTCGGGCGAACACGCAGAAGAATTATATTCTCTATTATGAACTGAAAAAAGAACCGCATCGTTTTTCGACGGTGAAAACCAACAAGATCTGGTATCGCACCAAAGACTCCATTTTCAATATCAAAACCCTGAGTGCCAAGGGCGACCGCGCACAAGGGCTGACGATGTATTTCTTTAGTGATGACTGGGATCTGGTGCAGATGATCACGGCGCACGATGTGGTTATCAACGGTTCCCAATGGCTCTTGGAAAAAGGAACAGTGACCTTGTTTACCAAGGACTCCAGCTTTCCTTTGACCACGGATTTCAAAGACAAAAGCATCGTGATGGCAGAGGACTCCAAGGATTTGCAAAGTGCGGGGCAAACCGCCGAAATGATGTCCCAAGGGGAGCTTAAGCACTTCATCAAAAAGAACAAGGATGCGGGGTTGGATACGGTTGCCTATGAAGTGGGCTACCTGTCTAAAATGAGCTTCGCCTTCGCGGGCCTGGTCATGAGCTTGTTGGGCCTGCCTTTTAGCGTGGGGAGAGCTCGTTCCGGGGGCACCATGTTGAACCTGGGTATCTGTCTGGGCTTGGTTTTCGCCTATTACGTATTCTATTCGTCAGGGATTACCCTGGGGAATCAGGGGGCAGTACCTCCGGTGGTGGCAGCTTGGGCTCCGAATATCTTAATGGGCGCTTTGGCCTTGGTCCTTCTCAAAAGGCTGAAACGCTGATATAATGGGGGCCACTTTGGAGGCCCTATGATCATGAAAATCCTCACTTTCCCAGACCCGAGACTTCGCGAGGTTGCTGACCCTGTGAAGCCTTCCGAGTTCGGTACGCCGGAGCTGAAACAGCTTCAAGAGGACATGATTGAGACCATGTACGATGCCCACGGTATCGGATTGGCAGCGCCTCAAGTCGGCGAACTTCGCCGCATGATCGTGATCGACACTCGCCCTAAAGACGACAAAGGTCGCCGCTACAAAGATGAAGAGATGACTGATCTTGAAAAACAAGTGGTGCAACCACTGGTTTTGATCAATCCCGAGATCGTTAAAGGTGAAGGCAAAACGACTTTTGACGAAGGTTGCTTGTCAGTGCCAGGTTACTACGAAACTGTTGAGCGCTATGACTACATCGAAATGCGCGCTTATGATGTGAACGGCAAAGAGTTCGTCGTGAAAACTGACGGTCTACTGGCAATTTGCATGCAGCACGAGTTGGATCATTTGGAAGGTACTTTGTTTATCGACCACTTGAGTTTCGTAAAATCCAACAAGATTAAAAAACAAATTCAAAAACACGGCTATCCTACACGTGAACAAATGGAAAAGGCCCGCAGCAAAGAACTAGAAGGCGAAGAGCGTGAGTAAAGTCCGCGTCTGCTTTCTGGGAACTCCAGAATTTGCTGTAACATCTTTGAAAGCTCTTCTAGCAGATAACCATTTTGAAGTCGTCGGAGTTGTGACTCAGCCGGATCGTCCGGCGGGTCGAAAAATGCAACTCACGCCCAGTCCGGTGAAAGTGCTCGCACTTGAACACGGTTTGAAAGTTATCACTCCTGAATCCCTTAAAAAAGATCCTGAAGCCGTCGCTGAAATTCGCTCCTGGGGAGCCGAAGTTGGCGTGGTTGTGGCCTTCGGGCAAATCCTTACGCAAGACTTTATGGATTCCTTCAAGTTTGGCTGCGTGAATGTGCACGGTTCGATTTTACCTCGTTGGCGTGGGGCAGCCCCGATTCAGCGTGCGATTGAAGCGGGTGATGAAGAATCCGGTGTGGCTTTGCAAAAGATGGTCAAAAAATTGGATGCGGGGGATATCATTGGTATTCGCCGTGTGAAGATCACTCCCGAAATGCATGCTTTGCAGTTGCACGATGTGCTGGCTGATTTGGGTGCTGATTTGTTGCGAGTGGAGTTGATGGATTACGTGCGCGGAAATCTGGCGCCGACTCCGCAGGATGAATCTTTGGTGACGATCGCTCCTAAAATTGACAAGGCCGAGTCACAGGTTGATTGGACCAAGTCTGCAAAATCCATTGATGGAAAAGTGCGCGGCTTTGTTTATGGCCCGGGTACTTACACTTTGCTTGATGGTAAAAAATTGAAATTGCATGTGGTGCGTCCTTTGCCAGCTTCTGGTGCGGCAGTGCCAGGCACCGTGACTGCGGTGGATGCGGATTCCATCACTGTCGCAACGGGTGATGGACTTTTGAAATTGCTTGAAGTTCAGCCGGAATCCCGCAATCGTATGAAGGTGTCTGACTTCTTAAAAGGACATGCACTTAAACCCGGAGATAAAATTGGCTAAAATGGTTGCTCCCTCTATTCTGTCCGCTGACTTTGCTAATCTTGAAAAAGAAGTCAAAGCCATTGCGGCAGCGGGAGCTGACTGGGCCCATGTGGATGTGATGGACGGGCACTTCGTGCCGAATCTGACCATCGGTATTCCTGTTGTTAAAGCACTTAAAAAAGTTTCTCCGATTCCGCTGGATGTTCACTTGATGATCACTGAGCCGGAAAAATATATCGCAGACTTCATCAAAGCCGGTGCTGACTATTTGACGATCCATGTGGAAGCGACTCGCGATCCCGCGTCGGTGCTTCGTCAAATCACGGCGTTGGGTGCAAAAGCGGGGATCACTCTTCGTCCTGGCACTCCGGTGGAATCTGTTCTGCCGTTATTGAATTTGTGTGATTTGGTTTTGGTGATGACCGTCGAGCCGGGGTTTGGCGGACAATCCTTCATGCACGATCAAATCGCGAAGATCTCCAAACTGCGCCACGAAATCGACCAGCAGGGTCTTAACTGTCTGATCGAAGTCGACGGCGGCATCACTGACGTCACAGCCAAGCTTTGTCACGAAGCCGACGTGTTTGTGGCAGGCAGCTACGTCTTCGGCAAAGACTACGCCCAAGCAATCGCTTCCCTTAAGTAAATCAAAAGGTGCCAGGTCCTGAGTCAAGATGTCATACGTCGCTGGACTGTCTGGTTTATGGCGGTTATGTCCTTAGCGATTAAGATCGTAGTTACTCTTCTCCAATGTTTGTAATAAGCTCTCCTTATGAAGCTGGTTCCTCTTGTCGGTTCATTGGTTTTTTCCAGTATGGCGGCGATGGCAAACACTGGAGCACTGAATACTGTCGTACCCGACGGTATGGCTGCACCATTGTTGAATGAACAAAAATCCGGAGAAGTCGAGGGCATCATTGCCGACTACAACAGGGCCCTTTTTAGAATACTTAAGAGGGACGGGAATGTGTCAGTAATGACTCGCTATCGACTTCAAGAATATCTGCTAAATGGAAAAGTGGATTACATTTGTTACGCATCCAAAGTTTGGGTCGAGGATACGGAAAAATTTATTTGGACAAAGCCTTTATTCACTAAACGTGAAGTTCTTCTTGGGCCAACTCCGATGCCAAAAGATCCTAAAAAACTTAAGGGCAAAACTATTGGAACCATACTTGGCTATGTCTACCCCAAACTGGATCCGCTATTTCAGTCGAAATGGCTTCAGCGTGAGGATGCCTCGAGCGAGTTTTCGAATCTCAATAAGTTAAGATACGGACGAGTCAAATATGTAGTAACCGACGAAATTTTTATAGAGTACTACAACTTTCTAAACAAAGACCAATCCCTCGATGAGGGTCGACAAAGAATACCTCTGCAAAAGTACGATGTCTCTTGCTTAATAAGTCGCAAGAGCTCACTGACAGTTCAGGAATTGAATCGGGCCATTAGCAAATTAAAATCCAGCGGCGAGCTAAAGAAGATATTTAAAAAATACGGTGTCGATCTCCATTAATAACTGGAGGTAACAGTTCCCTTTTTGTACTGCGATGCGGAACCGCTGCGGTTCCGCGATGTGTTGGTGTCAGCTTAATTACGAATTACACAGTTTACGGGGAAAGTCTGTCCCATGACGAAGAAGAAGCCCTGCATTTGGTTTTCGAAACCACTGGGTGTCAGGGATACGAGGAATGCGCCACGCTCTGAGGTCAGGTTCAGACTCATGCTGCGATTGGCTAGCAAACGACTGACTTCGGTCTTCTTAATGGCGATTTCATTTTGATCAGCGTATTGAATCACTCCCTGCGCAGTTCTCAGGTGAGTAGAGAAGCTCACCTTCAAGGATATTTGCTCTTCCGGTAAATTACGGCCGATGAAGATTTCTCCCCAGCCATAACCTTTATCTGACTTGCACAGCACGCTGCTGATCGCGAATGAGCGAATTTGCAACAGTCTTGTGGAAACCGAATAGGTCGAGTCATTGATTCCCATAACTCCCAGGTATTCATGAAGTACCAGCAAAGAGCGGAGCTCCAAGTTCATTTGGGACCAGGCTTTGCGATTGAAGATGATGCGCTTTTGACTTGGATAGTTGATGGCGTCTTTAGGCACGCCGTCCAGGATCAATTGTTCATCTGTGGATTGAATTTTTGTGGAAGCAATGGCTGCTTCCAAGGAGTCCACGTCAAAGTCTTTATGTTCTGAATAAAGAATCTTGTAGTAAACCTGACGAGCCAGCTCGACAAACTCCAAAGAAACATGATCGCCACCGTTGCCAACGACACGTGGTCCCGCCTGAGCCGCAAGTGATAGAAGAATTAGACATGCTGACAGAAGAAGTCTCATACGCTATTCCCTTTTTTATCCATGCGGAAGAACTGCATCGACATTTGATAAATCGAATCTTTGTTGTCGGTTTCCTGATAGAATTCTTTGGAAAAATAATTTTGAAACTCACGAATGGCCTTTTTTGCCTCGGCCATGCGATCGGTATTGAAGGCTAATGTCGTGCTCATAAATTCACGCTGATCGACTATTTGCTCGTGTAAGGCGCGTTGGCCCAGTTGCAGTATCTGTTCGTGAAACTGGCGGATAGCGATACTTGGAATATCCATGTCGGATTCTGACTGGGCGGAGACGGCCTGCATTTTACCGTTTTCAATCTTTAAGTGTCCGTGTGAGACCAGCTCATCCAAAGCGCGGCTGACCGTGGATTTGGGCAGGCGCAGTCTTTGCGCGATATCCAGTTCATGATGTTTAAAGTCGGGGAGTTCTGTAAGCTCCAAGATCGCCAGATGGTACCAGCAGCCAGCGCGTGCAAACTCCTGGGCTTTTACTTTGCGTATTTTTTTAGGCTGAATTTGTTTTAATTCAGACAAAGCACGCGCGCGCTCCGCACCTGAACGTGCATGAGCTGCGCGAGAACTGAGTTTGAAAAGTTCAGCGTCCTGGCGGCTGAGCGACAGGATTGTAACGATTTTTTCAGCAGTGGCTTCGGACAGGCCCTTTTTTCCAGCCAGGAATTCAGAAAGCCACGAGTGGCCCACGTCAAGATCCCGAGCGAAAGATCGCAGCGAGTAATGCGGATTGACCTGCATTCTTTTTGCGAGCTCCTGCTTCAGATATTCATGATGGAAAAAGGTTTCTGTCTTACTCAAGGTCTTAGTCCCAAAGTTTTTTGTAGCCTACGATTTCGCAAACAGGAGTGCTGTCAGCGTCCCAGGCAATAGCGCGAACTTCGTAGCCATTATCCATAGCTTCAACTGTGAATACTTCTGCAACAACGGAAGGGTCAGCAGAGTTAATGGCAGAAGCCTTCGTGATACGAAGAGCTTGTTTGAACTCTGGGGTTGCATCTTGAGTCAAATATTTAACAAGGTTCAATGCCTTTGCGCCGCAAAGTGCCTGGCCTGCGTTAGCGGACATAGAGAAAGTCATAGCGATTAAAACGAAGAATACGGATTTCATATTTAGCTCCTGGTTAGTGTGTTTTTTCTGAACTCAGGTGTAGCATTCAGTATCATGAAATCGCGATACTTCAGAGATCATTGTGGTCGCTGATCTCTAAACTCAGAGACCACCTGTAAAAACTCCACAACCGTCCATGTTTTAGACGGTGCCAGGTCCTACTTCTTATTGCGATGCGGAACCGATGTCGGTTCTGCGATGAGTTGTATGGGTTTGGTGAGTTGCGATTTTAAAGCGGCAAATCCCGCGGCGGAATCTTTCCGTCTTCAAGGTAAACCATAACATAGTTTTCAGTCACCGCTTTCAGTGCACTTTGCACGCGTCGGGAAACCGAAGGAACCAACATCGAATACGCGATGTTCATGTCGACGAATTTAAAATCTTTGGTGTTCTTTAAAGATACCGAAATGTTTTGCGCTTGTGATTCATTCAAATCCACGGCGCCAAACAAGAAACTTAAATACTCGCCCTTGATATCTTTGTTGGGGATGTAGTCGATCGCCAAGACGTGGGTCGGGGTGATGATGATACCGAGGTTTTCCTTCACTTCGCGAATGAGTCCTTCCATCGGCGACTCTTCGGCTTCAACTGTGCCTCCCGGCAAAATCCATCCTGCGGAGTATGAAGGTTGCACCAGCAGAGCCTGGTTTTTATAGAACACCAGTGCGCCGGTGCTAATGCGTTTGCCAGGGAGTGATTCATAATATTCTTTGTCGTCTCTAAAGGCGGGTCTAGCCATCGGGTCTCCTTGACCTTGTACTCAGGTGATTCCAGAATTGTAGAGCAAGTGTTTAGAATTTTGGTGTTACAAAAAGGAGAAGTTATGAAAAAAATGTGGCTAGTATTAGCACTGATGGTTGGATTCTCAGTAAATGCAAAAGCGGATATTTTGATTGAGCCGTACTTGGGTTACGAGATGGGTTCGCATACAGATTATAGCCCGACAGGTAAGACTGAGTTAGTAAACATGGGCGCGCGCCTAGCTTACAAAACTCCGGTTATGTTGTGGGTGGGTTTGGATTACAACTTGGGTGTAAGTGGTAAATATAAACCAGATGGCGCGTCTAACTATGATGCAAAACGCAACACTCTTTATGCAGTAGCAGGTATTGACCTTCCAATCTTGCTAAGAGGTTGGGTTGGTTATGGCGTGATGAGTGAAATCAAACTCGATGGTACTGGCAATCCAAAAATCGAAGGTAAGCCAGTGAAAATCGGTGTTGGCACAACACTTCTTCCATTCATCTCTTTGAATCTTGAGTACACAATGGAAAACATCGACAAAATTAAAACAGATTCTGGCGATGTTGCGGATAAAGGTAAAATGGACTCATGGATGCTTTCTGTGTCCCTGCCTCTTCAATTCTAATTTCGATTTTCAAATATCGATTTTCTAAAAAGCCGGCCCAGCGCCGGCTTTTTTCATTTCACCCCACAAAAAACGCACCGCATCCCCAAAAACCGGCTGGCGCCTTTTGGATGCGCGGTGCGTCTTTGTGGGTCGGCCGTGCCTTTTTCGGGGGTGTTGGGCTAGGATCGGGACCTTGTTTTTACGAATGAAATTAGGAGCTCCCGCCATGCAATTGACTGGTGAAAATATCACGATCGAAAATCTCTATAAAGCCGCACACACACCTTCCATGAAAGTGGAGTTGGCGGATTCTGCTCGCGCGGAAATGAAAAAGTCCCGCGACTACATCGAGGGTCGTATTTCCAGCGGTGAAGTGATGTACGGTGTGAACACCGGGTTCGGTGCTTTCTCTTCCGTTAGAATTTCTGATTCCGAAATCGAGCAACTGCAAAGAAACCTGATCCGCTCTCATTGTATGGGCATCGGTGCTCCATTCACGAAAACTGAAACTCGCGCGATGATGATTTTGCGTGCGAATGCTTTGGCGAAAGGCCACAGCGGTATTCGTCCGACAGTGGTTGATAAAATTCTGGAATTCCTGAACAACGACATCATTCCTGTGGTTCCATCCCAAGGTTCTGTGGGTGCTTCGGGTGACTTGGCTCCGTTGTCTCATTTGGCTCTGACAGTTATTGGTGAAGGCGAAGCGTGGGGTAACGATGGCAAGCCCGTTCACGTGACTGAGTTATTGAAACAAAAGGGCATAGCCCCGCTGGAGCTGAAAGCGAAAGAGGGCCTTTCCATGATCAATGGTTGTCAGGTGATGACATCCATCGGTTTGCTTTCTTTGTGGGAAGCGCGTCGCTTGTTGTGGATCGCGGACCTTGCCGGAGCGATGACTCTGGAAGGTATGAGAGGTTCCAGAAAACCATTCGATCCATTGATTCAAGCAAGCCGCCCGCATGCGGGTGAGGGTAAAACCGGTCGCAACTTGATTAAAATCATGGGCGCAACCAGCCCGATCGGTGAGTCCCACGAAATACAAGACAACCGCGTTCAGGATGCGTACTCCCTTCGTTGTATGCCAGCAGTTCACGGAGCTGCCAAAGACGGCGTTCGTTACGCTGTTAAAGTTTTGGAAACTGAAGCGAATTCTTCCACGGACAATCCGTTGGTATTTGCCGATGCAAATAAAGTTCTTTCCTGCGGTAACTTCCACGGTATGCCTGTTGCGCACGCAATGGATTTCGCAGGTATCGTGATTTCCTCTCAGGCAAGCATTTCTGAGTGCCGTATTTCCAAATTGATCTCGACACAAATGAGTGAGCTTCCACCATTCCTGACACCAAACGGTGGTTTGAACTCCGGTCACATGATCGTGCAAGTGGCAGCGGCATCACTGGTGAGTGAGAACAAAGTTTTGGCACATCCAGCGTCCGTTGATTCCATTCCGACTTCGGCTGAAAAAGAAGACCACGTTTCCATGGGAACTATTGCAGCAAGAAAATTTGCACAAATCCTAAGAAACGCAGAGCATGTGATTGCGATGGAACTTCTTTCCGGCACTCAAGCAATCGACCTGTTGGCTCCACTAAAGCCAGCGGCAGCGGTGAAAGCCGTGCATGAGCACATCAGAAAAACAGTTCCGTTCGCAAAAGAAGACCGCATTTTCCACAAAGACGTCGAGGCTATCAAAGCCATGATGGTGTCCGGCGAGTTGATGGCGGTAGTAGAAAAAACGGTCGGCGAACTCGAGTGGTAAAAGGTACGCCGTACCTTTTGGAAATGCAGTGCGGAACCGCCGCGGTTCTGCACCGTGTATCAAAAAACCGGCAGGCGCCTTTGGGAATGTAGAGGAGTTAAGATGAAAGCATTGATTGGTTTTGTATTGATGAGTTTCTTGGTGGTTCCGGCGTTTTCAAAGACGATTTGGGTGACGGGGACAGGGAGTGCTTCGGGTTCTTGCAAGGGCGGAGATAGTTTCTGCGTTCGCAATATCGAAGATCGTGCGGAAAGAGCTGCCGAAAGTAACGCTCGTTCCACTTGCTATATCAAACAGGGCACGACTTATGGAATACCTTCTTGCTCAACACGTTGTTCGCCAGGGTATATCGCTCCGGGGAATACGGCTTGGGTTAGTTGTAACTCCAACTGTCGCTTGAACTGCGATGTTAAAGATCTCTACGACGCAGTCGAAGAATACGAAAATTAGATTTTAATACTGCGACCCTCCAGGGTCGCTTTTAGTTTTGCCTCATACAAATCCATCAAGGCTTTGCGTGCTTCAGCTCCTTCGGTAATTCCGAACGCTTCCGCAATCGCTTGCAAAGTCGCCATGCCCTCAGCTGTTGTTTCTGCGCGCATGTGATGCAAAGACTTGTTGGCTTCCTTAATCATCACTCGTGGCACCTCGGCCAATTCATGGTGACGGTAGTGGACTTTACTGGCCTGGCGCCAGTTTCCATCGGGAACAATCAATTGAATCGGGCGAGGATCCGCCGCGACAAATTCAGCATTCAATTCCAAGGCATTTTCAGATGGATAAAACAAAACCGTGCGGTATTCAGGCACCAGAAGATCACTAAGATCGACTGCATCGCCCTCGACTCCGCGGATGCGCATTTCGCTATTCGTAAGGGCGGTCACGGCCAAGCGACCCGTGTTGGTCGTGCGCTTCAGTTCCTTGGCGTGAACCACCAGGCAGAGGCGGGTTTTCAGAGTTAATTTTGGAATGGACGCGCAAATGCAGCGGCTTTTATTTAAAAAGCACACAGGACAAGGGTCTTTCGTCTTTCTTTTGCGTTCCAGAGTCATGGGCGCACTATTGATGCATCGCACTCCATTGTCAATGCCTATGGCCTTTGCTAGGTTCTAGCTCTTGTAAATTCAAAAGGAGAGCACATGTCTCGCGTCGTAAAAGCCCCAACTGGCAACAAGATGGTTTGTAAAGGCTGGCTGCAAGAAGCCGCCTACCGCATGATTCAAAACAATTTGGATCCTTCAATTGCTGAGCATCCAGAGAATCTGGTTGTGTATGGTGGTATCGGTAAAGCTGCTCGTAACTGGGAATGCTTCGATAAAATTTTGGAAGCCTTGAAAGAACTTGAAAACGACGAGACCTTGCTAGTTCAATCCGGCAAACCAATCGGTATCCTAAAAACTCACGAAGATGCACCTCGCGTGCTGTTGGCGAACTCCAACCTTGTACCTAAGTGGTCCACTTGGGAAGTCTTCAACGAACTGGATAAAAAAGGTTTGATGATGTACGGCCAGATGACGGCGGGTTCTTGGATTTACATCGGAACTCAAGGCATCATCCAAGGTACTTATGAATCATTCGTTGAAGCTGGTCGTCAGTATTTCAATGGCGATCTTACAGGTCGCGTGATTCTGACTGCGGGCTTGGGCGGTATGGGTGGAGCACAGCCTTTAGCAGGTGTGTTCGCGGGAGCATGTGTGCTAGCCGTTGAAATCGATCCAACTCGTATTCAAAAGCGTCTTGAAACAAAATACATCGACGAAGTTGCAACAGACATCGACGATGCAATCGCTCGTATCAAAAAATACACAGCAGCGGGCGAGGCGAAATCCGTGGCCCTTCAAGGCAACATGGCGACCGTTATTCATCAACTGATGGACAAAGGCTTCACGCCGGATCTTTTGACGGATCAAACTTCTGCCCATGATCCATTGGTGGGTTATATCCCTGAAGGCTACACAGTAGAAACTGCAAAAACTTTCCGCGAAAAAGATCAAACGGCGTATTTGAAAGCCGCTTATGATTCCATGGCAAAACACGTGCGTGGAATGCTGGCAATGAAGGACAAGGGAGCTGTGACTTTCGATTACGGCAACAACTTGCGCGCCCGTGCTCAAGAAGCGGGTGTTGAAAATGCATTCGATTACCCAGGTTTCGTTCCGGCGTTCATCCGTCCACTATTCTGTAAAGGTTCCGGTCCATTCCGTTGGGTGGCACTGTCTGGTGATCCGGCTGATATCAAAGTGACTGACGATGCGATGAGAAAACTATTCCCGCACAAGAAAGATCTTTTGCGTTGGTTGGATATGGCTGAAGAGCGAATCGCTTTCCAAGGCTTGCCAGCACGTATTTGCTGGCTTGAGTACGGCGAGCGTGCGAAGGCAGGTGCTATGCTGAATCAACTGGTGAAAGAAGGAAAAGTGAAAGCACCGATCGTGATCGGTCGTGACCACTTGGATTGCGGATCTGTGGCTTCTCCAAATCGCGAAACAGAAGCGATGAAGGATGGCTCTGATGCAGTCAGTGACTGGGCGCTTTTGAATGCGATGGTAAACACAGCTTGCGGAGCTACATGGGTCAGTCTTCACCATGGTGGTGGTGTGGGTATGGGTTACAGCCAGCACGCAGGACAAGTGATCGTTGCGGACGGTACTGAAAAAGCAGCGAAACGTCTTGAAAGAGTGTTAACTGCCGATCCAGCAATGGGTGTATTTAGACATTTGGACGCAGGCTATGAGCTTGCAAAACAAGTGGCGCAAGAGCGCGGTGTGAACAGCTGCTGGTTATAGTTACTTTACTGGCCGAAGTTTAAAAAACTTCGGCCTTTTTTCTCATATTCGTATTGTCTCCGCTTGATAATTTCTCTCTCATATTCAGTCTGCTTAATCTCAGTTAATTCATGTTTGCATTCTTTTGCCATCGGGCAGACCATAAAGTGTTGGTCCTAACCATGGAGGTCAGAAATGCTATCTCACAAATGGATTCTCAGCGTTGTTCTATCATTAGCACCTTTAAGTTTCGTGCAAGCACAGCCAAAAAAAGCCCCAGATCTAGTTCGAGTCGGAAATTTGAAATTCGCCCATTATGGTGCGATCAGTTACCTTCCGGAATTCTGCGGAAAGTATAATTTGAAAGTCACTGAAAGAGTTTTCGCCAAGGGCATCGACATCATGCCGGCAATTATAGCAGGAGAAATTGACGTGGCCGCCAGTGCTGCCGATGCTGCTATCGCAGGAAGATCAGGCGGAGTGCCTATCTATGCAGTTGCAGGTTTCGCTGAAGGTGGAGCGCGCATCGTGGTTCGTCCCGAGCTCAATATTAAGTCGATCAAGGATTTCAAAGGCAAAAAAGTTGGCGTGGCCCGCGGTGGGGCGCAGGAGTTGTTGCTTCTTGCAGAGCTTGCGAAAAACAATCTGACCTGGTCGGATAAAAAAGGCAAAGACGTGCAAATCGTCTATATGGCCTTCGCCGATTTGAACCAGGCCCTGCAGGCAAAACAAATCGACGCCATGGCACAGAGTGAACCGCAATCATCCCAAGCCATCAACAAGGGTTGGGGCGTGGAGCTGATGAAGCCTTACGACACACCAATGGGTATGCCGATTCGTACACTTGTGATGACCGAGAAAATGTATAACGAGAAAAAAGATGTCGCCGAAAGATTCATGAAGTGCTTCGTGGAAGCCACAAAACTTTTCATGGATAAACCCGAGATCGCAGAAAAATTCGTGGTAGAGAAAGTCTTCAAAGGGCAAATCACTCCACAGGATTTTAAAGATGCTATCGGGAACTCTCCGTATGCTTATCACTTAACAGTTGAGCACATTCAAATCACCACGGACTTTATGCATAAGTACGGGGTCGGTCGCATGGAGAAAGTTCCAAAAGCGGCAGACTGGGTGAAAATCGATCTCTTGGACGATGCCAAGAAATCCTTGGGTGTAAAATAGCGGGGAGACTGAATGGCTAAGGCAAAGGTTGATTTTAGCACACGTATAAAAGGAATTTGGGTGCCACTACTGATGGTCGCCGTGTGGGAAGCCGTGGTCCGTTTGGGCTGGGTGAATCCACAGGTGTTGCCAGCGCCGTCCGCGGTGATCACACGTTGGTATCAATACCTTATGCCGATGGAGGCCTATGATCCCGCAGGCGAAATGTCGAAACTTGAATGGATTTTTTCCGGCGAGTTGCTTCATGACCTGTGGGCCAGTTTTTACCGTGTGCTGATTGGCTGTTTGATCGGCGGCGTTTTGGCGCTACCGTTAGGGCTGGTCATGGGTGCCAGTCAAAAAGTTTACGACTATATGAATCCACTAGTGCAGGTACTTCGTCCCATCCCACCGATTGCTTACATTCCATTGGCGATCTTGTGGTTTGGCTTGGGTAATCCCCCGGCCGTGTTCCTGATCGCCTTGGGAGCCTTCTTCCCGGTGTTGATGAACACTATCGTGGGCGTGCGTGCGGTGGATTCTATTTATATCCGTGCTGCCCGCAATATGGGGGCTGGATCATTTCTGATGTTCAGAAAAATCATCGTTCCGGCAGCGATGCCATACATTTTGAGTGGCGTGCGCATCGGTATCGGGACAGGTTTCATCTGTATGATCGTGGCAGAGATGATCGCGGTGAACAGTGGACTGGGTTACCGTATTCTGGAAGCGCGTGAGTACTTCTGGTCGGATAAGATTATTGCCGGGATGTTTTCGATCGGTCTTTTGGGACTTGCGATTGATACGGTCGTGGATAAATTAAACAACCACTTGCTGCGCTGGCATCGAGGTCTTGAATAATGGCTGAAACACTAACTCAAATCAAAGTTCAGAACGTTGACAAGATTTTTCACGGCGGTGACGAGGGTAAAGACGTTATCGCACTTAAAGACATTAACCTGGAAATCCCACGCGGGCAGTTCCTGTGTTTGCTGGGACCATCGGGTTGTGGCAAGAGCACTCTGTTGAATGCTATCGCAGGATTTTCAATGCCCACGAATGGGCAGGTGTTGGTTGAAGAAAAGAAAATCTTTGAACCGGGACCTGATCGCGGCATGGTTTTTCAGGAGTACGCGCTTTTTCCCTGGATGTCGGTCGAAGACAACATCACCTTCGGATTAAGAATCAAGAAAAATGTCCCTGAAGAGCAAATTCAAAAAACACTGAACAGCCTGCTTGAGAAATTAAAACTCACAGAGTTCCGCAAACGTTTTCCAAAAGATCTATCAGGCGGCATGCGCCAACGTGTGGCTATCGCTCGCGTATTGGCGTTAGATCCACCGATTATGCTGATGGATGAACCGTTCGGAGCCTTGGATGCCCTGACTCGCAGAAGCTTGCAAGACGAATTGATCAAACTGTGGCAAGAGACTAAAAAGACCGTGGTGTTTGTAACTCACAGTATGGAAGAAGCCATTTACCTTGCCGATAGAATTGTTGTGATGACATATCGACCGGGGACAGTGAAAAAAGATCTGATCGTGGATCTACCTCGTCCAAGAAATCCAGCCGCTAACGATTTCAATGCCCTTAAGCGCGAAATCAGCGACATGGTCATGGCCGAACAAAACCGCTTCCAAGACGCGCAACTGCGCGGTTCAACAGGCGACTAAAAAAAAAAGGGAGCTACCAAGCTCCCTTTTTCATTACTGTCCACACTGACAATCTTTATACAAGCAAGATAAGACCTTGCCATGATTGTTAAACTGAAACTGGAAAATCGTGTTGTCATGCATTTCCAAAGAAGCCGTGGAGTCGTCTTTTAACAGCAACTCCATTTTCTTCTCAGCACGAGCCACTTTCCCGGTTGCCAATAGTTTCTCAACTGTATCGCCTTTGCTTAGAGGGATCTCCTCAGGCAGTTCTTGTGCATCCAGTTTATAGAACTTCACAATCTTTTTGTCTTTGGAGTTGGTGTTGTCGTCGCCGATCACATGAATGCGGCGTTTGGCACCGTCTGGCAGAACCAGGTGATAGTTCTCGACCAAAACATTTTCAGACTTAATCCCCAGGCTTTTACGAAGGTACTCGATCAAAGCTTCTGGAGTTCCCACCGCTTGGGCTGCGATTTCAGGCGCACACGCACGCAAGGATTCATTGAAAGTGTCTTTGCCAGAGTCCGCCACGACAGCCGCTGTTCCGGCTTCGCCGTGCAATGTGCTGTCAATGTGAGTGGCTGTGGCCATGGCGCCTGGTGAAGGCTGCTGATCAGTCACAGCTCCGTGCAGGATGTCCTGCTTAAGCGGGAATAGAATATGCAAAAAGTAATAATCGGCGGCGCCACCTAGAGTGAACAAAACGACAGCCGCGATAAGCCAGTTTTTTAATTTAATATCGTTCATAGTCCTTTAATCCTGTTTCAGATTCGGAACCCAAACATCCCATGATTGACAGCTTCTTGCACGCTGCGAAGGTCCACGGAGCTGGCCCCAACGGTATTGGGCTTCGTCCATAGGGTTGTTTGAGATGAGTCCCGCAAATAGGCGGCGTTTGAACTCGGCCAGATCAATATATTGTCCTGACAGGTATTCGGTGGTGCACACTGAAGTGCCATCAACCCCGGTTGCCGCCATTTTACGCGTTTCGCTGGCCATGGTTTCTTCGATGAACGGGAAGATCTTATTCAAACGGACACGCATGTCCAAACTTAACTCTGCCGCATTATTGGCAAGCACCAAATCACGATACGTTTTTCGCAAAGTCACGTAGTCGTCAAAAATACGCTGATCGCGCGAAGGCGTCGAATAGGTGTCATAGTCTGCATACTTCATGCATTTTTTTGTCGAGCGCAAGGCATTCAAGCCATCATTCACCGCGCTCACTCGGCCTTGAACACCTTGGCATGTCACTTTCATCAAGCGCGCCATCAACTGTTCATCAGTTTCACGACGAAGTGCCAAACGTCCTTGCGAATACTTCACCCAACGTTTCAATGGAACTTTGTATTGCTCTTCGCTGTAGCCAGGAACTTTCCACGCGGGTTGGCCGATGTATTGTGCCGGTTTCCAGTAGCGGAATCCTGCATTGCCAGCCGGCGTTTGATCGCCCTCGAAAACCCATTCAGGATTTGGCCAGGATTGACGTTCCTGCAACGTCGCACTTGAAGTTGCTCCAATGGTGGAGTTGTAAACCAGATGAGGCACGCCAATCGGTAACATTTCTTTGATTGTCCAGGAGTGATGATTCACCGCTGTTGTCAGAATCAAAGAACCCGCACGTACAGTGTTGCGTGAGATCGCGATCGGATACGTGTCGTTCGGAAGCGACTTGGTGCTGGTCATGTTATAGATGTACACCAAAAAGTTTTTGATTCGGGCTTGTTCGTTCTGACGATCCCAACGCGCCATTTTGTTGGAGATCGTGCGACCTGATGCCGTTGGATCCTGAATGACGAACGGTAATTTATTTTCATACGCGAAAATAAGTCGCATGGAATAAACAGTGTCAGCACAATCGGTGCGCAGTCCGTAGTAGGGATTGCTTTGCCCATTTGGTAAGCGTTTGCGGGCAAAGAAGTCTACTTGCCAGTTATTTTCAACCCACTCAGAAAAGCGATCTTCCCAAGTTGGAGACCACTCATTGACCTCTGTCCACACCGCAGCGCGAGCAAAATTAAAGGAAACGAGCACACTAAGAAGCAAAATCAGGCGTTGCATAAACTCTCCGTACATTACCGTACGAAAACGTATATTGCGTGTTTTTAAGATTCAAACAAAATGCCCCGCGGCCAAAGTTTGCTTTGTGTCATAAAGCTCGGGCAAGTGCGTATTGAATTTTAAATCGCGAATTATAAAATGATGTTACAGGTCGAATCCTTAAGGGCTCGGCGTTCTGGAGGCGTTATGAAAAGCATGAAGTGGGTTGTGGGTCTAGTGTTCCTGGCGGGGGCGGCTCAAGCAGCCACTCGAGAGGTTCCAGTGTACAGCGGCCGCAGTTTACGTGCACAAGTAGATACCTATGCGGAGCTTTTGCAGAAAGAAATGCACATGGCAAAGAACAACAAGGAACGTTTTCGCGCCATTCGCCGTGTCACTGACGAAATTAAAGTCGTTCGTGAAAATAATATGCCCCAGTCCCAGGCCGATGAAGCCTACATGGACTTAATGATGGCCGTTTTCGAGTCGGTTCCTTCAGAGAAAAATTTCAAAAAAGGTGACTGTTCTCGCTATGAAAACGATATCTTAAATCAATACGAGCCCACGGCGGATATAGAGCCGGTAGAGCCCGCTGTGAAGCCGGCTTGGGTGGCCCTCACAACACTCTGTAGATAATGCCCTTGTGATTTTCGCTCAAATACCTTATCTCCTTGGGGGAGCTTAGTTATCTAAACCTTACAAGGGGATTCAGAGTGAAAAAGTACGTAGTGATGATCGCATTGATGGTGTCTTCTTCCGCTTTCGCGCAAACCAGCACACCTGAATTCGTTGATAAATTGGTGGACACGATCAACTCTCAGTTGATCGTGATTAATAAAGAGCGTGCTCAAAAGGGTAAAAAACTTTACTGCTCTCAGTTGAACGAAGATCAAGTATTCCTAATCGCAAAATACTTCCGCAGCAAAGATAAGAAGGCTTGGTTAACTCTTGATTCGGTTTCTGCTGACCGCTTTGTGGATCTTGCGGGTTTCAATCTTTCTTGTTACCCAAAACCATGCCCGAACTACGATGACCTTGTGAATGGCATCTGCAACATGAAGTCCTACAAAATGGATCGTGATCTTTTGGATTCCGCTCTTGAGAAAATCAAAGGTGGTAAGTTTACGATCAATGAAACTATGGCGGACATCGCACGCTAAAAGGTACGGACTGACTTTATCCATAAAAATTAGTTTAAGAAAAAGGCTCCTCTTGGGAGCCTTTTTTTATGTGCTCCGTGCCTGCCGCTTAAAAGTCCACTGCACCATCGTGCAGACTCTTACCTGAAATATAAGTCTTTAGGACCTATTTATTTAACGCCTTTAATCCAAGCACTGTGTTTTCCCTACGGGTCTTGTTCTGCCGCTGGGGCGGTGAAACCATCAAGGCAACGGAGGTACACCATGGATTTTGGAGCAATTCTTACCACGCTTCTTTCTGGGTTGGCCGGCGGTAATATCGCCGGATCTTTATTGAAGAAATTGAACCTCGGACCTGCAGGGAATTCCATAGCCGGAATTGTCGGAGGCTTTCTGGGGGGACCAGCAATCACGGGTATGGTGAATCCCATGACTCAAGGGGGAGCGATATTCAGTAATATCGCCGGCTCCGGTATCGGGGGAGCGGTTGTTATGATACTGGCAGGTCTTGTGAAAAACTGGTGGGACAAACGCCAGGCACAGACGAAGTCATCGACCTTTAGAAAAGACCAGGACATCTCTCAGTCCTATACGAAAACGCCTCCTCCTCCTAAATCAAGAGATTATCAAGAGGGGCCACGTCCTTAAAAAAAGAAAGGGAGCCATATGGGCTCCCTTTATCTTCGGCGGAATTGGTTGGTTAAACTAGTAACCAAGAATGTCGACGTAAGTGATACCTTTGGCAACGCTCGAGGAAACTTTCGCGCGTTGTCCTTTGATCACGATACGACCATCAAGAAATAGTTGCTTGAAAGTCGTGCGAGTGATGTTGAACAGGTTCAGATTTTCTTTTTGATTGCGAAGAGCATTCAACAAAACCACATCCAGGCGCTTCGCGGAACGGTGAAGTTCGATTGTCACGCGGAATGATTTTGGGGGTTGTGGTGGAACGTGATTAACGCCTGCGTATTCTTCCATGGGCTCTCCAGATTGAAATAAGGCTGGAAGATGCCATATCTGATGGTGATTTGTCCACGAACTTGGCCAAAGGCCCCTCCTTGGGGGAGAGACCTTGGAAAAAGGTAAAATCTAGCGATAAATTCGGCGGTCAGAGCAAACGAAGGCCAGCTTCGCGCCTTTTTTCAGAGACAAAGCTTTCTCAAGTTTTGGGGAGATGCCGACAAGCTTAACGATTCTAACTTCGCTCACAGACTCCTCGGACCAGTTTTCTTCTTCGTGAATCTCATTCTTTTCAATGGTGGTTTTTGAAATGGTTTTAAATACCAGTTCGCTATTTACTCCATAGGCTTCACTGTAGGCTTGACCAGCAAAAGTGGTGAATCTTTCTTCGATCTCCAACCCTTCGGCTTCCACTGTATAAGGCATCGTGGGAACTCCCATGTGGTTCAAGCGGATTTCATTGCCGTTGGCTTGGATGGCCACACAGCTGCTATCCATGCTGATGCCAGCCATTGCTGTGGAAGTTGCCAAAAGAACTGTAAGGGTAGCGATAACGTTTCTCATAAAATCTCCTTTAAAAGTTTTCTGTGTATGTCTTCGTTGGAGAGGGTTTTATGATAAATAACGCAGCGTGTAAATTAGAAGGTTTCGAAGGTTTTGATCTAACCTTTAGAAGGAAAAGGTGCGGGGATCGTTTTAATTGAATCTGGTGATATATTGGCAGCGCTGGCAAAGGTTTTCAACCAGCTTATTGTTTTTAAAGCCCTTTAAAATACTCATGGAACGTTCGGAATTCAGGATTTCCAGAACCGTGAGGTCCTTAACATTACCCAAAGGGATCTTACCCTCTTTATCCAAACAGCAGGGAACCACGGTGCCGTCTGCCAGCACGCCAAAGTGGCTGGAAAGGCCATAGCAGGTGCCCTTGGTACCAAGGATAGGTAAGTCCACCGAAGGCCATGTGAACTCGGTATCAAAGTGCAAATACAGACGATTATGAATGCGCACGCTTTTGTTTCGGCGCACGTCGATGGCTTCGTTAAAGTTAAACCCAAACTCCGTGCACACGCGATCCAGCATGGATCTGTTGTGAGCACCCGTGCCCAACGGGGCATCCAGATTCCACAGGCGATAGTTGAGATATAAATCAGGACGCTCTTCCAAAGCGCGACGGGTGTAGCGGAAGATTTTGTTTAAATAGATCGTCGGATCCTTGTCGCCGTAGTTATCATGAAAGCTGTGCAGAGAGAAATTCACCTGACGCAGGATCGGGTTCAACAGCAGTTCTTCGCGGACTTCATTCATCAACACGCCATTGGTAACCAGGAATACCGGCACTTGGTGGTTAGCGCAGATTTCGATGAATTGAGCAAGCTTCGGATGCACCAACGGATCGCCCATCAAATGCAGGGTCACCTGATCGGTCAGGGGAGCCACTTGGGAGACCACGCTCTCGAAGGTCTCCAGGGTCATCATCTTCTTCTCACGCTCCACAGGCGGACAAAAGCTACACTGCAGATTGCAGACGTTGCTGATCTCGATATTCACTTTATGAAAGCGTTTGGTGGGTTTGATAGATTCGGCCCTTTTTTAAGTTGGAAAACCAATACCTGCTGAGGCCTTTTTTATCAACCCGCAAAGGGCATCCCCCGGCACGGGACCTGCATTTTAGGAAAACTTATAAATTAGGAGAGTTATATGCGTTTTGGAGCAGCCTTGGGCCTAAAATTGGTGACCTTGTCTATGGTCTTTACAGCACCTTCCTATGCACATACCGAAACTCAGTATCCGAAGATCGAAGAGACCAATAAAATCGCGCACTCGCTTATGACGGTTTTAGGGCAGTGTCCAAACCGCTTGTGGCCGGATCTTAAGCTGCAAAGTATGGATATCCTGTTGATCAATAAAGAGATGACCCGCCAGATTCTGGTGTCTCCTAAGAGTCAGACTATTTCGACAATACCGAATGAAGAACTGCCGCCTCACGTTTTTCAAACTTCCTATTCGCGCATTCCTTATCAGGGGCGTGAGATTCTGTATGTGGACAGCCAATTTGGTGTTTTTAAGCCCGGTCTTCCCAGCAAAGCCCTTGAGTTGGCCATTCATGAAGGTTTTCACATGGTCGATCAAAGATCGTGGGCTGAAGAAAAAGCTCGAGTGCGTGGGACTTGGGTTCCATTGTTGGTTCAGCCGCGCATTGCTCGTGCGATGTTGTACAAAAATTTAGTATTGGTTGCAAAATCAAAAGGGGATGTTCAGGTTCATCTACAGAATGCTCGTTATTGGTATGACGAATGGCTGAAAGCTGACCCTACAGAAAAAGCCATGTCAACCGATCAACGGGAAGGAACAGCTCGCTATGTTGAAGCTGTCGCTGAAGTCCTGAAAGCACGGGGATGTAGTGCAACCGAAGAGGAAATCTCGAAGGATATTATTAATTCGAGCCTGTTGAATGGTCACCATGCCGTTGGCTTCAGAGAACTTGATACTGAAGGTTACTTTGTTGGCGGCGTTGCGAGTTTCATTCTTCGCAGCCAGTATTCTGCGGTAGACTGGCAAAGTCGCGTTGCTAAAGGCGAAACTCCAGTCGAAATTCTTTTAAAAGACATCGCGCCATTGGCGGAGACTGCTGATTCCTCGTTGGTTGCCGGAATCAATAAAGAGCTGAAAAAATTAAATGATAGAATCAGTGAAGATCTTGCGCCAACCCGCAATTTGTTGAAGCAGGAAGATGTTGTATTTGTTTCTGTGCCAGCAGCGGCGCTGAAGACAAGCTTTTCACCCAAGGGTTTTTACCTGGGCCGTGATGAAGGGCTTCGTTACACTCCGCTGGCTAAAGAGTTAAAGTTTCAATTTCAAAATCAACAGAACAGTTTGTTGGCAGACCCCAATTCCGTCTTTATTCGCTTTCAAGCCGGCGTGCCTTGTGAGTTGGGTTGGACTTTCGCTTTGAAGTCTGCAGATGTTATTGCTCGGGCAGGTGTGTTTGAAATTAAATCTGAACTTTTCAGTGGAAGAGTCGAGGGAGTTGTGATGAAAGACACTTCGAATCGCCCTTGGATTTGTGTGCAGCCGTAAAACCGGCTACACGGGCGTATCTAGTCGTAGGCTTCCATTGTTTTCAGCAATGGTGAGTTGTCGCCGGCAGGGTAGAGGCGGTCCTTGCCGATGCGTTTTTCCGCATCTTCAATATCTCTTAGTAGAATCATCTGTCTTTTTTGCAGGGCTTCGATTTGTTTGTCAGTCAGATTGTCGCCCACGACTTTACGCCATTCTTCCGCCGTTGTTTGGCGCAGTTTTTCAACGACCTTTTGATGCGGCATGAAGGCATTGATATTCATCTGCAGCTCTGAAGCGTCATCTTTCAAGTCTTTTAATTCCTGCTTAAGCGCGGCCTCCCGGCCTTTGCCCTGGGAAAGTTTGGCGGTGATCTCGGCCTGTTTTTTTAAGTTTTTTTCCAGTCGATCCACGCGATTGTTGAAATGCGCGAGGGGTTCCGTGGATTTTCCGTTGTCAAAAGCAAGGCCGTGATCGATCGCCACAACTTTGCCATCTGATTTTTGCAGATAGTTTCGTCCGTGACGGTCGCCATTGGCGATAAGATAGTCTAAGAAACCCAGTTCTGCAGGGTCGCCCTCGTAGTCTTCACTGTTTTTGAGTTTTTTAAGATCTTTCACGCGGTATTGGACGGCTCCTTCTCTGCCATTCATTTCTTTTTTAACTGTGACAGGCACCGATTTTAAACCAAGGTACTTATCAACTTGATAGGCCGCCACTTCATTGTTTGCGGTATTTGAAACCCACGAGTTGTCGGTCGCTTTCCAGACACCTTCCATGCCGTTATCGTACTTAACATACTGGGCTCCGAAGGTCCCTTCGCCCACGGTTTTTCTGGAGATAATGGTACCTTCAGATAATTGCTTCTCCAAGGCAGACATGTTGCTGGAAGTTTGAACTGAAGCCTTGCTGGCCTTGCCGGAAGCCGGCGTCGTTGTCGAGACCGATTTCCAATTATTGTCAGCGGCATCAAGTAAAGCATTGCGCTTTTCGGTGGCGACCATGGTTTTAATATGCGTAGACAGTTCGTTCACCAAGCTTTGTGGCATCGCGCCTAGTGCCAGAAGCGAAGCCGACAGCAGACAGTTGTCCTTTTCGACTTGCTCGGCTGTTGGCGCACTCACGCAGGCGTTGGCTGCCTTCAGTGTAGAGAGCTTTTCACTGAAGCAGGCTTGATGAGTCACTGCCGCCATACTTGCGAAGTCAGCACCGAGTGCGGCTGACTTTAATATCTTCATTCCGTTCAGCGAAACCATTCCTGTGGTCCGTGCCAACGTGGAGGTTTCAACTGCACGAGCGGTGGCGGCGCCCACTTTTCCTAGTACGGCAGCGCCTCCGCCCATCAAGAGTGAACCCACCATCACGCTGTTATTCAGGTTGTCGGCACCCTCGCCATAGCGGGCATTTGCATGACATGCCACTTCAGAGAACGCGGGATTGGATTTTAGAATTGCCGCACTTAACGCTGGATCGGCAAGGAGTTCGTTGCGGGCCGCACGGTCCAAGCCTTCGGCGCCTTTTTCTTTTAAAGCGCTCTTAAGCAGATCGCGATTTGAATCAAGAATCTGCTGGGTTGAGGAGTAAGCATTTTTCAATTCACTTTGCAGTTGTGAAACCGGTTTTTCATCCTTGCTGCTGGCATAGTCCTCAATGACTTTCTTCAGGCTTGGTGAACCGGATAAGGGAATCGCGCTTAAGATAGCCTGATAGGACTGACGGTAGCCGATCCATTCTTTGCAGGCTTGGTAGCTGGCACCCTTAGTGGTGCCTTTGGGGTATTGACCTTCCAAGGCTTCAAAACTTTGTGGGCACACGGGAGTGGAAAGTGTTGGATCGCTGACGATCTTTTTTCCAAGCTCCTGGGCTTTTTGTCTGGCGAATCTTGCCATCGTAAGTTTTGATTTTAAGTCACTGGCTGCAAAATTCTTGTCGAGGTCTTTGACTGCAGATTTTGCAAAGTCACTTGCACACTGCAGTTCGCGCCCTTGTTGCTCGGCCAGTAGCACGAAGTAGTGGTCTTCCTGGCTTTCAGAAATGTTTTGGCTGATTTTACCAAGTTCTTGCGAGGATTTTTTTAGGGTATTATTTGCGGGCTCGCAGGCGGGGTCCACAGGTTTTGTGGAAACTGGTTCGCACTTTTTGCCAGTCAGTTTGTAGGCCTGTTCAGAAAGGGCTTCCAAAGGACCCGCTTGCACGGGTCCTGAAAAGATTGAAATCAGGCAAAATAAGAATGAAAAAGAGTTCCGCATTCAAGGAAACTCTTCGGAAATATTCATTGGTTAGATGAGCTAAGATGGTGTCTTATTTTGAATCATGTGAGTTGTGATAGCTGATATTTCCCTCGGGTTTGTCCGGATTTCTCGAGTAAATGCTTTTGCCTTCTTTGATGGTTTCCAGAACCTTGATGTTAATCAGTTGTGCCGGTGGGATCGTTAAGGGGTTCTCGGAAAGGATCGCGAAATCCGCCAGTTTCCCCACCTCCAACGATCCTTTCGAGCCTTCCTCAAAATGTTGGTAAGCTGACCAGAGGGTCTGGGACTTCAATGCGGTCAATGGATCCACTCGCTGCTCGGGACCCAGGACATAGTCACTACGGGTTGTGCGATTGACTGTGGATGCCAGGACGCGAATGGAATCTGGAAAAACCACAGGGGCATCATGATGGGAGGTAAACTTCATATTTTCTGCCAGCACCCAACCTGTCGGTGAAATATTTTCGGCACGCTCTGGCCCCAACACCGAGGTGCGATGCCAGTCACCCCAGTAAAAGGTGTGCATCGGAAATAGGGACGGAAATATTTTAAGCTTTTTTAGATCAGCAATCTGATCCTTGCGTAAAGTTTGTCCATGAATTAGTACCGGTCTGACATCGACACCGGGATATTTTTTTTCGGAGATTCTTATGGCAGTGATCAATTGATCAATCGCGCGATCACCATTCGCATGAGTGATGATCTGCCAATGGTTTCGTAGGGATTGTTCAAGTACTTCGAGCACCTTGGCGTCAGGAACCACTTCGTAACCTGAGTAGTTTTTAGGAAGGCCTTCGGGAACTTTATAATACGGCTTAGTGAGCCATGCCGTTTTTGCCTGTGGCGATCCATCCAAAGTCAGTTTGACACCGCCGATACGAAAGCGATTTTGATACTTTGGTTTTTGTGTGGTGTCGTGAAAGTACGGGGCCTTCATCAGCTCCTCTGTTCCTGGAGTGAGAACGTCAGGATAAGAGACGATATCCACATCAAGTCTTTTGGATTTGGCTGCTGCGATGTTGGCGGCAATCTGTTCGGGAGAGCTTCGTCCGTCTTGAACGGTGGTGTAGCCATAACTTTTATATATTTTTATTCCGGCTTCCAGCATTTCTATTTTCTGGGACTCGGTCATCTTGGGAAAAAGTTTTACCAAGCTTAAAAAGAAAGCGTTTTCTTCCAGGACGCCATTGGGTTCAGAATTGGATTGGCGACGAATAACGCCTCCTGGGGGATTCGCAGAATTTTTATTCACGCCAGCCATTGCCAAGGCCTTGCTGTTTGCTACACCAAAGTGTCCTGACTGATGCATGATCACAATCGGTACTTCAGTTGAAACTTTGTCCAGATCCTGGCGTGTCGGGTGGCGCTGTTCTTTTAGCTGGGCATCGTCATAGCCCATACCCAATACCATCCCGTACTTTTTCGGGGTGGGGGAGGCTTTGATGTATTCAGTCAGAGCTGCCTGTAAATCAGGAATGGAAGTGATGGGGCCATCCGGAGGGGAAAGTAGATTTGCGCTGATCGCCTGTTGTCCCACCATGGATACGTGAGAGTGGGCATCAATAAAGCCGGGCAGCAGAGTTTTCCCTTTAAGGTCAATCAGGCGGGTGGCTGCCGATTTGGTTTTTAAAAGATCTTTCCTGGCACCCACCGCGGTGATCTTTCCATCACTGATGGCAATGGCTTCGGCCTGGGGAAGTTTGTCGTTCATAGTAAGAATCGGACCGCCGTACCAAATGGCATCCGGTGCTTTGGCGTTTGCTTGAAATCCCAGGATCAGAGTAATTGCTGCAATCAATCTCATGGTTACCACCTCAGCTTATTCCCTCAAAGGCGGTACGGTTTGTAATCAGATTTAGTGATGTAGTTTTGCAAAAGTTGTTATAAGGGTGGCAAAAAAAAAGCCCCCGAAAAATTCCGAGGGCTGGATTGAACTCATGTTGTTGAGTGAAACTATTGAACAGCTGGTCGAGAGTTGCCTTTGTTGCTGTTGCTATTAGTATTATTTTGCGTCGGAGCACTGTCTTCGGATTCCGTATCGGCGCGGAATTCTTTGCAGTAGCGGTCGTTAAAATCCACCATGACGTCCTTCATGTTGCCCAAAAGATCGGAAGCGTTTTCCACTGAAGTTTGCAAATCCAGGATTGTTTCCTTTTTGATTACACCACCTGATCGGTAAAGAAGGGTTGCGGTCAGTTGTTGGGATGTTTCGGCGCCCGTGTTTTTTGCGTCATAGGCCTTTACCTTTGCCAGGATTTCTTCTGGAGAAAGACCGTCAGCAATTCCTTTGTCGAAGATGGCCATTTTTTCTTTTGTGGGATCTTTGGATTTAGAAACGCCACCTTTTCGAGTCGTCTCTTTCGATGCAATGGAGTATTTGATTATACATTTTTGAGGAAACTCTTCCGCTGAAACTGTGTTGTTAACGGCTTGAAAGGTTTTCTTTTTCAAAGTTTCAGCATCCATTCTTCCGACAGGAGGTTGCGCTTTCTTTGTGCCAGACTTCTTTATCTTAATGGATGGTTTTTTTTGAAGTGCAGAATCGATAACATCTGCAGCAATTTCTTCTGAGGCAGCATCGGGTTGAATAACTTCGCCGTCGCAGATCGCGACACCGTTATTGATTAAAAGGCTTGCGCCGTCTTTACAGGTATATTTTTTTCCATTAATAACGGCTACGTTTTCTGCGGATGCGATTGAAAACGCCAGCGTTGAAGCTGCAATTAATGCGATCTTTAGTTTCATAAAGCCCCTCTTTTAACCAATGTTAACAATAAGGGGGGCGGGCTTAAAGTTTGTCGAATGGAACTGGACTTATTTGGTTGTTTTAGCGGTATCTTAAAGTAAAAAAAAAGCCCCCGGGGTCTCCGAGGGCTTCGTATGGATTTCAAATTTTTGAAAGCGATTACATCTGACGAGCGCGCTTTTCAACCGCAAGGGCCGCTTCCCGCACGACCTCAGACAAGGTCGGGTGGGCGTGGAAAGATCTAGCCAGATCTTCGCTGCTGCCGCCGAACTCCATACAAACGATCACTTCGTGGATTAGCTCAGAAACACTTGGACCCACCATGTGGGCGCCCAGGATTTTGTCTGTTTTCTTATCCGCGATGATTTTCACGAAACCTTCCGTGAAGCCTTTCGCGCGAGCACGACCATTGGCCATGAACGGGAATTTACCCACGTTGATTTCGATGCCTTTTTCTTTGCATTGCTCTTCAGTTAAACCCACTGTCGCCACTTCGGGGTGAGTGTAGATCACGCCCGGAACTGTGTTGTAGTTTACGTGACCTGCGCCACCAGCCAGCATTTCTGCAACTGCCACGCCTTCTTCTTCCGCTTTGTGCGCAAGCATTGGTCCTGCAATTACGTCACCGATGGCATAAATGCCAGGAACCGTTGTTTGGTAGTGGCCATCCACTGTGATGCGACCTTGTGGATCTTTTTGGATACCAACGTCTTCAAGCCCCAAGCCTGTTGTGAATGGTTTGCGACCTGTCGCCACAAGTACGACTTCAGCTTTCGCCGTAGTCGCTTTACCATCCGTCAAAGATTCATAAGTCACTTCAACACCGTCACCAACAACGTTGGAGCCGGTCACTTTGGTAGAAAGAAGGAACTTCATGCCTTCTTTTTCCAAGTTGCGCTTAAGCACTGTCATACAATCTTGATCAGTCGGTCCACCCAGACGGTTGGTGTACTCGATCACTGTCACTTCAGCACCCAGGCGTTGCCATACTGAACCAAGTTCAAGGCCGATCACACCGCCACCAACTACGATCATTGTTTTTGGCACTTTAGGAATGATCAAGGCACCAGTATTGGAAACGATTCTTTTTTCGTCGTATTTCAAGAATGGCAATTCAACCGGCACGGAGCCGGAAGCGATCAGGATTGCTTTTGTCGTCAACACTTGTGTGTTGCCGTCGTCGCCTTTGACTTCGACTTTGCCTGCGCCCAGGATTTTGCCGAAACCGTTGAAGCCTGTGATTTTGTTTTTCTTGAAAAGGAAGCTGATGCCATCTGTGTTGGCTTTAACGACTTTGTCTTTACGACCCAGCATCGTTTCAAGATCCAGCTCCACCTTTGGAACTTTGATACCGTGAGCAGCGAAATCATGTTGAGCTGCCTGGTAGTGTTCAGAGCTTTCAAGAAGAGCTTTGGAAGGGATGCAACCTACATTCAAGCAAGTGCCGCCATAAGTTTTGTCTTTTTCAACAACCGCAGTTTTAAGACCCAGTTGTGCCGCACGAATTGCGCCCACATATCCGCCGGGACCAGAACCGATAACAATAAGATCAAATTGATTGTCTGCCATAAATGTAAATTCCTTTGATGAACACAGAAACGGACCTATTTTACTCAAAATAAGTCCGTTCCATATATACGCTATATTAGCACTGATGGTCACTTAGAATTCATGACACGCGTCATGATGTAGTGTGAAAAAACAACCAAATTACAGCTACTTAGGTGGTTGTTTGGGCTTTGGGGCTTATACCATAGTCTTAAGCAATCCACCGTCGACTCGCATCGCGGAGCCGGTGATGGCAGAGGCCTCATCAGATGCCAGGAAAGCCACCGCATTGCCGATCTCTTCCGTGCGGATAAACCTTTGAATGATTGAAGTCGGGCGTGCTGTTTTAAAGAATCCCTCTTCCACCTGTTTTTCGGTCAGTCCATCTTTTTCAGCGAGTTGTTTCAGGAAGGTCCCAACTCCTTCGGATTTTGTGGGGCCGACCAAAACAGAGTTCACAGTGACATTCGTGCGCGTGGCCACTTCAGCCATGCCGCGGGCTAAGGCGACCTGTGCGGTTTTTGAAACTCCGTAGTGAATCATCTCGGTGGGGATTTGCATCGCAGATTCGCTGGAAATGAAAATCACGCGGCCGTTATTCTTTTTGAGCATGCGCGGGAAGTAGTGGCGGGATAGTCTTGCTCCCGACATAAAATTCCCATTCCACATTTTTTCCCAGTCCGCATCCGTGATGTCGGCGAATTCTTTGGGTTCAAAGATGCCAAAATTATTTACCAGTACATCCACTTCAGGAAACTTTTCAATTAATTTAGAGGTGCCAGCGGTGGTGGTAAGATCTGCTGCCACACCGTGAAGGGAGACTTTGTTTGCGCCGGTTTTGATCAGTTCGTTGATGGCATTATTGACACGTTCTTCGGAGCGTCCATTGATGATCACATCGAAACCTTTTTTGGAAAGGCATTGTGCAATTGCGAATCCGATTCCTGCCGTGGAGCCAGTGACTAAGGCTAATTTGTTGCTCATGCTGCACCTATCTTTTTCTGACGATCACGTCGATGGAGTAGTGGTTGTAGTTCAGGAAAAACAAAACCACGGTGTAAAGCAGAATGTAAATCATTTGGATTCCCACCATGTCCCAGTTTTGAATCAGGCAGCTTCCCGCCATGAGCATGATCATAAGGGCAAGTCCCGCAATCAGCGTCGGAAAAGTGAACAGACCCAGAATTAACAATAAGCCAATGGCTGCCTCTAAGGGTGGAATGGCATAGGCAAAAGCCACAACCGACCATTGTGGCAGGGGAGCATCCTTAAATGTGTCCGTGATCCAAGTGATGAATTTGCTGTAATTGGCTCCGAAACGAACGACGCCATGAAGAAAAATGTTAATCCCCAAAGCAATCCGCAAAATAGAAACAGCAATATCCTGATGGTTCAAATTCATGATGGGTCTCCTATCCATAAAGAGATAGTAGACCTATAAAAAGGCGCCTGCAAACTCGCACGTTTTTTGATACGCAGTGTGTATCAAAAAACGTGCGAGTTTGCAGGCGCCTTTCCGGAGATTGTCCGGGGTGTTCGGTTGGCGGCGGTTAGTAGGAGGAGACTAGGCCGCGGCTGTCGGTGTATGTTTGGACGGCGACGAAATCGAATTGACCTTTCTTGGTCAGGTCGCTGGCGATGTAGGCCACAGTGCCTGGATTTTGTGGATCCACTTTGGCCAGGTGATAACCGACATATTTGGGAGTCTTGATAGTTAGTGTGTAGCTATTTGTGATTTCCCATTTAACATCCACTTCGAAGTCGACGATTTCCTCGATGATCCCCGTGTTCAAGGCGATCAATCCACCTTTGGAGTCTTTAAATTGGAAGCTCATTCTGTCGACTCTTAAAGCCTGACGGATGAAACTGCCATTTTTGGTCAGATAGTTCATGCAGGCTTGAGGGAAGTAGGACGAATAAACCCAGTCGTAAAATGCCAACTCGTCCAGGTACTCCACTGTTGCGCCCTCGATGTGCACATCCAAAGTTTTTAGTTTGGTGAAACCTGTTTTGATTTTAAAAAGGGGAGTTCCGTTCCCCGCGATAATATTCGCGTCCATCCCGGCGCTGAGTGACATGTTTTTGGCGATGTCTGGCATTTCTGCCGCTGTGGTTTGATAAAGATTTGTCGGCATACCTTCAAATGTTGAAGGGAAGCATGTTTTTGATGGAGACACCAAGCGCAGTTGCTCTGGTGAACCAGACAGTAATGAGCCCACGCCCACATCTGCCAAAGGCTGTTGAAACGGGATGTAGCCTTGATCCGCAATGAAGTTGTCATATTGTGTTTTCGGACTGCATGCGATCATGCTACCAAAAGCCAAGCCTACTAAAATTACCTTTGTTCCAACTGTTCCCATCGTTAGTGCCTCCAAGCAGGTGGAACTATCGGCGAGAGTTTTCATGACTTAAGTCTGGCTCGTTTTGTTCAAACATTTTACAGGACGACGCGAGAGTTGAATAAATTCGAGTTGAGTCAGTATCAAAGTGGAACTCGAAATATTTCGATCAGAGTTTAGATAGAAACAAAAACATTCAGTGCTAAGTAATCACTGCATATAAGGTAAATTTTAAAAATATTTTTGAAGTGTCGTGATCTGAATAGTTAACGTGATCGAATTTTTGAAATGTTACTATCGAAAAAACAAAACCCCGCGGGGTGCGCGGGGTTTTCTATTTTATACTTCTAGTAGTAGTCTTTCAGGATCTTCCACAAGCTCCTTGATCTTAACCAGGAAGCTAACGGCTTCTTTACCGTCGATGATTCTGTGGTCGTAAGTCAAAGCCACGTACATCATTGGGCGGATTTCAACTTTACCATCGATCGCCATTGGGCGGTCTTGGATTTTATGAAGACCCATGATTGCTGATTGTGGGAAGTTCACGATTGGCGTTGAAAGTAATGAACCGAACACGCCACCGTTTGTGATGGAGAAAGTACCGCCACCCAAATCGTTTGGAGAGATCTTGCCATCGCGGCCCTTAGCTGCCAAATCACGAATCGCCAGTTCAATACCTGCCAAAGACAAAGTATCTGCATCCTTAACGTTTGGAACCATCAAACCCTTCTCTGTCGATACCGCGATACCGATGTTGAAGTAGTTGTGGTATTCGACGTCAGTGCCAGTGATCCAAGCGTTCACCGCAGGGAAGGCTTTCAAAGCTTCAACAGAGGCTTTTACAAAGAAGCCGTTGAACCCAAGATTGATTCCGTATTTTTCTTTGAACTTGTCTTTGTACTTCGCACGAAGCTCCATCACTTTCGTCATGTCGATTTCGTTGAAAGTCGTAAGAAGTGCCGCAGTGTTTTGCGCTTCTTTTAGTTTTTCAGAGATACGTTTGCGGATCGTCGTCATCGGAACAAGTTTTTTATCACCTTGTTTAGATGGGCCTGTCGCAACCGGTACCACTGTTGGTGCCGCCGCTTTTGCTGGGGCTGCAGAAGGTGCTGCTGCTGGAGCTGATTTTCCTGCTGTGCCTGGAGCGGCACCAAGAACATCACCCTTAGTCAAACGACCATCTTTACCAGTGCCAGCCACTTGGGATGGATCGATCTGGTTTTCAGTCACGATTCTTTGAACCGCTGGAGAAAGATTAGGATTGGATCCAGCAGGGGCAGCCGCAGGGGAAGCAGATGTTTGAGCTGCAGGCTGAGCAGGTGGCGGAGGAGGTACAGAACCTTTTTCCGCTGGTGCTGCCGCAGGGGCATCTGCAGAGGCTTTAGCGTCTGTATCCAAAGTAGCTACCGTCGCACCGATCAATACCGTTGCGCCGGCTTCGCTGCCAGGAAGGATAGTCAAAACACCATCGTTTTCAGCGACAACTTCAACGCTCGCTTTATCAGTTTCAAGAAGCATCAAAACTTCGTTACGTTTTACGAAGTCGCCGGATTTTTTCGTCCAGCTGCCAATCGTCGCTTCAGTGATCGATTCGCCTACTGCGGGAACTTTAATCTCTTGTTTCATGTTGCTTATCCTTTAGCTAAAGATGCTTTTAATAATGTCAGCTTGTTCCGTTTTGTGTCTGTGGATGGATCCCACAGCCGGAGACGCCTTTTCAGGACGGCCCGCGTACTCAAAACGCAGTTGCAAACCAGCTTTTTGTACCACTTCAATGAACTTGAAGTAGACGTGCTGGAAGGCACCCATATTTTTCGGTTCTTCCTGAGCCCAGATAAGTGTCTTCGCTTTAGGATAGCCCTTAAGGATTTCCGCCACTTGACGAGCTGGGAATGGATAAATCTGCTCAAGGCGAACCAGAGCGACATTATCCTTTTTGGATTTTTCTCTTTCATCCAGAAGTTCATAGTAGAACTTACCGGAAACAAACACCACCGTGTCCACTTTGGATTTGTCAGTGTTATCAGCCAGTACCGGTTGGAAGGAACCATTCGCCAGATCCTCAATTGGTGAAACCGCCTTTGGATGTCTCAACAAAGATTTTGGCGTCATGATCACCAGAGGTTTTCTGAAATCACGAACCACTTGGCGACGAAGAGCATGGAAGATCTGTGCTGGCGTCGTCAGGTTGCACACTTGCATGTTGTACAAAGCACAGCTTTGCAAGAAGCGCTCAAGACGGGCAGAGCTGTGCTCTGGTCCCTGGCCTTCGTAACCATGCGGAAGCAAAAGAACCAAACCGGACATTTGCTGCCATTTGGATTCTGCCGCGGCAATGTACTGGTCAATCACGATTTGCGCGCCATTGACGAAGTCACCGAACTGGGCTTCCCACATCACCAAAGTGTTTGGATCCTGTACCGTGTATCCATATTCGTAACCCATTACGCCGTACTCAGACAGAATGGATTCTGCCGCCAAAAGTTTTGCGTTTGGATTTGTATCAGCCAGAGGGAAGAATGCTTTATTTGTTTTTACATCGTACATACCCGCGTGACGGTGAGTGAAAGTACCGCGCACGCAGTCTTCACCAGTCAAGCGAACGGATTTGCCTTCAGAAAGCAAAGAACCGTACGCCAACAATTCGCCCATACCCCAATCAACCGAAGTTTTACCGGAAGCCATGTCTTTGCGGCTTTCCAGAAGTTTGATCAACTTAGGATGCGGAGTAAAGTCAGCCGGGTAAGAAGCGGCTTTTTCACCGATCTGTTTTAGTTTCGCCAGGTCAAAGCCCGTGTTTACTGGTTTATCAGCATCGGCTTCAACACCTTTGCGAAGTCCTGACCAGTTGCCATCGAACTTGAAGTTCTTAAGCTTAGGAGACGCTTTTTTGGTGTCTTCAAAAATCTGTTGCAGACGATCCATCGCTTTTTGATAAAGTTCGTCCGCGGTTTTTTTATCAATACTGTTTTCGCCAGCCAATTTCGCGGCATAGATTTCGCGAACTGTCTGGTGGGCTTTGATCAGATCGTACATCAATGGCTGAGTGAAAGCAGGTTCGTCACCCTCGTTGTGACCGTATTTACGGTAACAGATCAAATTCACAACCACGTCTTTGCCAAATTGCTGACGGTAGCGAACCGCGATGTCCATCGCACGAACACAGGATTCAACATCATCACCGTTACAGTGAAGGACCGGTGTGAAAGTCATTTTTGCAGCATCAGAAGCATAGCGAGTGGAACGAGCATCTTTAGAGCCCGTCGTGAAGCCCACCTGGTTGTCGATGATGATATGGATTGTACCGCCAGTAGTATGCGAATGAACGGCTGCCATTTGCATTGTTTCCTGGATGATACCTTGGCCCGCGAAAGCGGCGTCTCCGTGAATCAATACGCAGACGGCACCTTTTCTGTCGCCACCGTTCAGGTCTTGGGAGGCACGAGTGATCCCCAAGGCTACTGCATTCACAGTTTCCAAGTGAGAAGGGTTGTAAGCCAGAGTTGCTTTAACGGAAGAACCGTTAGCCGCTTTCTTCTCGGATTTATACCCCAAGTGGTATTTTACGTCGCCATCGAAGTCTTCGATTGGTTTTTCAAGTTCCAACGGACCATTGAAATCACCAAAGACGTACTCTTCGCCCTTGCCGAAGAAATTCACCAGCATGTTCACGCGTCCACGGTGGGCCATGCCCATGTGGATCTCTTTCACGCCAACCGCAGAGCCACGCTCTACCACGGTGTCCATCATTGCCAGAACTGAATCCGCGCCCTCAACAGAGAAACGCTTTGTTCCCACGTAACGGGTGTGAACGAATTTTTCCAAAGTTTCTGCCTTCGTCAAAGAAGCCAGAACATTTTTCTTTTCTTCAGGGGATAGTTTGAAGGACGGAGTTTCAAACTCTGCCAATAACCATTTGTATTCTGCTGCCGTAGCATCAGAAGCTTGCAATGCGATTTTACCGCAGAAGGATTTTTGCAAATGCGCGATCAATTCTGCCAGGGTTGCATTTTGTTTTCCAACCAAAGCACCAATTTGAAATTTTGCATTCAAATCTTTGTCGCTCAATCCGAATGTCTTCAGATTCAAAGCTTCGTTGGCTTCGGGTTTGTAAAGGGGATTCAAATCCGCTTCAAGATGTCCTTGCGCGCGGTAAGCTTGAATCAACTGAAAGACTGAAAGCTCTTTGTCGGACATCCCGAATTTGCCGGATTGAGCAAACTCTACTCCCTCAAAGAAACTTCTCCACTCTGGAGCTAGCGTTTCAGGCTTTGCTTTGAAGTCACCATAGAGTGCTTCAATGTATTCAAGATTTGAACTGTTGATACCATTGTTGTTCACGGAATTCCTCACTTTACGCAGTCCCTTGTTTTTTCCAAAAACTCGCGCATTTGTAACGCATTAATGCATAGCAAAAATTCAGAGTTTTCATATTCAAGGATGCACGGTCATGATAGCTCTGATTTTATTGAAATAGAAGGAGTTTAAGCGTGTATAAGTTGGTGCTAATTCGACACGGTGAGAGTGTTTGGAATCAAGAGAATCGCTTCACAGGTTGGCAAGACGTTGATCTTTCCGAAAAAGGTCGTGCCGAAGCTGCAAAAGGAGGCAAATCACTCCACGAAAAAGGCTTCCAGTTCGATATTGCTTATACAAGCGTACTAAAACGCGCGATTAAAACCCTCAATTTCGTTTTGGACGAGATCGATCAAGTGTGGCTTCCTGTCCACAAAGAATGGCGCTTGAACGAACGTCACTACGGCGCTCTTCAGGGACTTAACAAGGCAGAAACTGCAGCCCGTCATGGGGAAGAACAAGTTAAGATCTGGCGTCGCAGTTACGATGTTATGCCACCTGCTATGGAAAACAATGATCCCCGTCATCCTTCGCACGATCCGCGCTACAAAAATGTGCCCCCGGGACTTTTGCCCAGCGCAGAATCCTTAAAAGAGACGGTTGCGCGCTTTCTGCCGATTTGGAACGAAACTATTGCTCCTAAAATCAAATCCGGCCAAAAAGTCTTGATCGTGGCCCACGGCAACAGCTTGCGTGCTTTGATGCAACACCTTGAAAATATGACACCAGATCAGATCATGGGCGTGAATATGCCGACGGGTATTCCGCTAGTGTACGAACTCGATAAAGATCTAAAGGTGATCGGCAAGGAATTTGTCGGTGATCCGGATGAAGTAAAGGCAGCGATGGAAGCTGTCGCAAATCAGGGAAAAGCAAAATAGTTTTCATAGGGGGATTTTTAGAATCCCCCTTTTTTTTTGACCCCGCCTTGACAGTTTTTGGATCGATTCCATAGTTAATTATGAGAAGTGATCCGGAAGCTTCCTCGATTTTAAGCTAAAATCTCTCTGACAATGTCAGAGCAATTTTGAATTTATTAGGAGGATTTTATGTCAATGCGTTCATTATCACCATGGTCAAACCGTCGTCCATCTAACGATATCTTCAGTCAATTTGAAGAGTTCTTTAATGATGTGGATCGCGCTCGGACTGGTGCTCCTACTCGGGCAACGATGGATTTTTCACCCTCCGTAGACATTGAGGAAAATGAAAATGCCTATATCGTAACGACTGATTTGCCGGGCTTTAAGAAGACATTAAAATTGAAATGGCCGACAACGTTCTGACTATTTCAGGTGAACGAATGAAGGAAGCCGGAGATAAAAAATACTCCGAGCGATCTTACGGCAAGTTCCAAAGAACTTTCTCCCTGCCAGTGCATGTGGCGGGTGACAAGATCGAAGCTTCTTACAAAGACGGCGTCCTGGCTGTGACTTTGCCAAAAGCCGAAGGAACAAAAAGCCGCTCGATCAAAGTACAATAATCCGCCTTCGCCAAGGCTACGGCGTGACAGGCCCGCTCCGTGCGGGCTTGCCACGCCATAGCTCGAAGAGCGACGGCGGGGAGTGCTTAGCTAAAGTTTGAGGTTGGTAAGGCAAGTCTGCAGGGGTTTCACCCTCCAGAGGCTGCAATGCTTTTCCTCCAATCTCTCCCGTGCGTTTCGTTGTTATTCTCCAATCCTTCCTTCGACCTTTTTGGCCTCGAAGTTCCTCAGACCTGCCTTATCAATCATCAAATTTTAGCTAAGCACTCCCTCATTCCGATGCTAAGATCGGAGTGCGGGGGGATTTTATGGAAAAAACGCAGAAAGAAAAAATGTTGGCGGGTGAGTTGTACATGGCGGATACAGCCCTTCAGGCAGAGCAAGTATTGGCTCAGCAGGAAGTCATGGAATACAACCAATCCAGCCCTGCAGATTCAGAACTTCGCAGCAGTCTATTAAGTCGAATTTTTGGAAGTGTCGGGGAGCGGGTGGTGGTTCGTCCTCCGATTCAAGTTGATTACGGGTTCAATATTTCCGTCGGTTCACGCACTTTTATCAATTTCAATGCGGTATTTTTAGACTGCAACAAAATCACCATCGGCGAGGACTGTCAGATTGCTCCTGGAGTGCAGTTTTATACGGCCACTCATCCACTAGACGCAAAAACCCGTAAAAGCGGTCTTGAGTCAGCGTTACCAATTACGATTGGTAACAACGTTTGGTTAGGCGGAGGCGCCATCATCTGTCCCGGCATCACAATCGGTGATAACACGGTTGTTGGAGCTGGTTCCGTTGTGACGAAAAACCTTCCAGCTAACGTTTTGGCCGTCGGGAATCCTGCAAAAATAATTAGACAACTGGATTAGGTCCTTTCAAGAGTTAACAGTTCCCTTTTGTATTGCGCTGCGGAACCGCAGCGGTTCTGCAGTGAGTTGATCAGCCATACATACATGGTACGCGCGTTCATTCTTGGAAGCTGCCTTCCGAGCAAAATCAACATGCATCTCATTGGTATGGTTATTTGTCGCCACGAGTGTTGCTGAGTCGTTGCAAACTAAGTTCCATTTTTTGAATGCATCCGAATTCAATTCGATTGGACTCTATAGAAGGGAACTGTTACCTTTGGGGCATGGTTTTAATTCGTGATATTTCCACTCTATTGACAATGGCGGGGGCGGCATCCAAAGAAGGGCGTCGTGTGACGGAAGCTGATTTGGGGATTTCCCAAAAGCAGGCGATCTTAATCGACAAAGGCGTCATTCAATGGATCGGGGCTTCAGGCAAAGTTCCAAAACAATACACGAAATCTAAAATCAAAGAAATCAGCGCCAAAGGTTTGACCGTGTTGCCGGGTTTGATCGAGTGTCATACGCATTTGATTTATGCTGGTAATCGCGCGGCTGAATTTGAAATGCGCAATCAGGGAGTTTCTTATCAGGAGATCGCTGCTAAGGGTGGCGGTATTTTGTCGACGATGAAAAATACTCGTCAATCTTCTGTCGCAGAACTTGTTCGTACGGGACAAGAGCGCATGGATCACTTTGTTTCTCAAGGTGTGACGACGGTTGAAATTAAATCTGGTTATGCTCTTAATTTAAAAGACGAGATGAAGGTTTTGCAAAGCGTGCAAAAGCTTGAGGGCGCTCGCACAGTTGCGACGTTCTTGGGGGCCCATGCTCTGCCACCTGAATTTAAAACTTACGAATCCTATCTTCAACATTTGGGCGATGTGGTTTTGCCACAGGTTAAGAAGAAGAAACTCGCTTCACGTGTTGATGTGTTCATCGAAAAAGGATTTTTTCCCTTGGAGGAGTCCGAAAAATATCTGCGTAAAGCGCAGGAACTTGGTTTTGATATCTTAATCCATGCAGATCAAATGACATTGTCGGGTGGGGCGGATTTAGCGGTGAAGCTGGGCGCTTTGTCAGGTGACCATCTTTTGCAGATCACTCAAAAAGAAATCAAAAACTTGGCGAATTCCAATGTCACTTGTGTGATGTTGCCAGCCGCTGACCTTTATACAAAAACAAATTATCCAAAAGCCAAAGAACTGATCGAAGCCGGCGCTCGCGTGGCCCTTGCGACGGATTTCAATCCAGGCACTTCTCCCACACAGGATTTGAATTTGGTGGGCTTGCTGGCACGTCTGGAAATGAAGATGACTTTGCCACAGGTGATCGGTGCCTACACAGTGGGTGCGGCTCATGCATTGAATATGCAAAACGAAGTGGGTTCGTTGGAAGTTGGCAAGTCTGCTGATATTTTGTGCATTGACCAGAGCTGGGATTGTTTATTCTATAGTGTCGGTGAACGACCTCAAAAGATGGTTTTCTCTCGAGGGAAGAAGATCTATGACAGTCTTAAATAACCCATTGCGTCAGAAAATTTAAGAATCTTACATAAATTATAAATTTTTGTTTGAACTCTATGCTCTTTTCTTTCTAGTCTTGTGGTGTGACCGGGGGGGAGCAACTAGTGAGATCATCATATACGACATTGATGCAGTCGAAATATTTTAATCCTGCGTTTAACAGCGCTATATTCGACGGCCCGGTTCGCATTTACTTTGCGCAATTTCATGAAGCACTGGCTTTGAAAATTTACTTCATGGTGCAGCAACAGCTGTTTCAAGAAACAGCGAAAGCCAAAGAGGCAGCCAAAGCATCTGGCGCCAATATTCTGGTAATGATTTATCCGACTTCTGACAGTTTCCAATTGTCCTTCGAAAATGCCAAATCCGAGAATCCTCTTGAAGTTGAAAAATGGGGCGAGGATGTGGTCATCGGATTACGTGGACCGCTCGAAGATGAGAATCTGGATCTATTAATCGATACCTTGCGCATGACAATGAACAACTGGAAGCCAGCTAGTCTAGTTCGTTCTAGCAGCATTCAGGAACTGTGATACTATTATCCCTATGAATAAACGTGGTCAGATCGTGGTGGAGTACGTGCTCCTCCTCGTCATTGCAACAGGTGTGGCGGCTCTTTTAGTCAGCCAACTCGTCAGTCGTAACCCTGACGATCCTGGCGCTTTGACTTCGAAGTGGCAGTCGATTCTTTTGGCTGTCGGCGCTGACGTTCCCGATTCAAATAAATAATATTTAAATCTCATGAATTAACTAAAGGAACGGGTTGCCTCGGTGGCTGATCTCTTCCTCGATGGCGGCTTGCATTTTTTCCTGAATATCCTGGGCGATTTCATGCACCAGCTCGGCGTCATCGACGGCGCTGGGTTTATAAGGCAAATGAATGGGCTCCAAGAAACGAATGCGCCACTTTGCCGGCAGCGGCAAAATATTCAAAGGCAGTGGTATAACTGATCCTTTCAGGAACTTCGTAAATTTCAACTTCTTCAAATTGATGTGAGTTTCCTCTGCTCCCAAAATCACCACAGGCACGATCGGGGATCCGGTTTCCAGTGCCATGCGCACGAAACCGCGTTTGAACTCCTGCAATTGGTAGCGTTTCGTCGTGGGCTTGAAGTTTCCCGCTTCACCTTCTGGGAAAAGGACGATGGCATTTCCTTTTTTAAGCGCATTCACACCATTTTCGTAAGTCGCTTCGGTAAAGCCCATTTTGTGGGCCGGAATTGCGGTGGTTTCCGTCAGGAACCAAAAATGATGGGTAAGCACGCGAGGCACGCGCTTGCCTTCTTCCTGAACGATGTGGCCCAGCAAAAATGCATCAAAACCTGAAAAACCAGAATGATTGGGAGCAATGACGACGGAGCCACGGCGGGGGATGTTTTCAGCTCCCAGAATCTCCATGCGGAAATACTTGCGAAGGATTTCCAACAGAAAACGCGGCAAGACTCGAAAGATCAATGTGTCCTTGTCGAGGTTCTTCAAACCGAAAATTTTTTCGTTGGGTTTCTGCAGGAAATTCTTCATGATTATTCCTATACCTAAACCTGAGGTGAATAAATATGACTTCTAGTTTTATCATGGCCATCGACCAAGGGACAACCAGCTCCAGAGTCTGTATTATCAATCAAGCCGGAGGTCTTGTCTCCGAAGCGCGTGAAACTTTTAAGCAGATTTTTCCGGAGCCAGGATGGGTGGAGCACGATCCTGAGGACATTTGGTACACGACGCAAAGATCAATGCGAATGGCGATCGAAAAAGCGAAAATCAAAGCATCAGATATCAAAGCGATCGGTATCACCAATCAGCGTGAAACCGTGATGGTTTGGGATAAGAAAAATGGCAAAGCCGTTTACAATGCCATCGTTTGGCAGTGTCGTCGCACGAAATCACAATGTGAAAAACTGAAGAAGGCGAAAAAAGAGAAGATGATCACCGCGAAAACCGGTCTGGTCTTGGATCCGTATTTTTCAGCAACCAAAATTCAGTGGATTTTGAAAAACGTAAAAGGCGCCAAAGAACGCGCACGTAGCGGGGATCTGTTGGCGGGGACGGTGGATACCTATTTGCTGTTCCGCTTGACCCAGGGTCAATCGCATAAAACAGATGTCAGCAATGCTTCGCGAACGATGTTGATGAATATTCACACCGGCTGGTGGGATGAGGATTTGACGAAACTATTCGGAGTGCCTGAAGCCATGCTTCCGGAGATTTGTCCTTCCAACGCGGACTTCGGTGTTACGCGCGGACTGGGATTTATGCCGGATGGAGTTCCTATTTGCGGCATCCTGGGCGATCAGCAATCCGCATTGTTTGGGCAGGCCTGTTATGACCTGGGTGATTCCAAATGTACTTTCGGCACCGGCAGTTTTCTATTGCTAAACACCGGCAAGAAAGCGGTGAAATCAAAGAACCGTCTTCTGACCACGGTCGCGTGGAAGTTGAAAGATGGTGATATGACCTATGCCCTCGAGGGCGGAGCATTCGTTTGCGGAGCTGCGGTTCAGTGGCTGCGTGACGGCTTGGGCTTGTTTCAGCAGTCCTCAGAGATCGAAGCCCTTGCCAAAACAGTCAACACCACGGATGGGGTGGAGTTTGTTCCGGCATTGACGGGATTGGGTGCACCTCATTGGAAGCCGGATGCCCGGGGAGTCATCTGTGGACTTACCCGTGGTTCCACCAAGGCACATATTGCGCGCGCCACTTTAGAGGCGATGGCTTTGCAAAACGTGGATATTCTGGTCACGATGGAAAAAGATCTGGGTAAGAAATTAAAATCCGTTCGCGTGGACGGTGGTGCGGCCGCCAACGATCTTTTGATGCAGATGCAGGCCGACTATACCGGGGTTAACGTCATTCGTCCTAAAAATTTGGAAACGACAGCTTTGGGGGCGGCATTTATGGCCGGACTGGGGTGTGGTTTGTGGAAAAATATGGCTGAAATCAGAAAAATTTGGGCGACGGACAAGGAATTTAAAGTCAAAATGGCATTGAAGGACCGCAAAGCACGACATGTGCGTTGGCAGGAAGCTTTGAGCAGAGTGTAAAAAATGGTTCAGATGACACAGAATATTTTTAAAAAAGTGCCCGTTTCTGAAAAGAAATTTCTGTTTCGAGAAATTGCACACGACAAACTTCAGATCAATGTGAAGGGGGATGATGATTCCTTCTTCAACCTGATTGCGGTGCAGACGGAAAAAGACGTGGATCTTCTGTGTCATCACACCTCCAATTCGCAGCTGTTCGAAAAGAACCAGTCTGTGATGGTGAACTTTGCCTTTAAAGATGAACGCTATTTCTTTCGTACAGAGTTAAGTTTTTCCACGGGTTGGGCGCATTTGAAAATTGATGTGGATTTGTTTCAACTACAACGTCGCGCGAATGCCCGCATTGATTTGCCTAAAAAATATGATGGTGTTTTCAGGCTGACCAAGCATGGCGCACAGAAGTTCTTTCTGGATTCCAAGATTCTGGATGTCAGCGCAGGCGGTTTAAAAATCGCATTTCCCCATGAGCTCCCAGCTCTTCAGGTGGGTGATAAAGTCCAAGGGTCGATGCGCTTGGGGATTCGTCGTCCGATTGATTTTGACCTGGAAGTGCGTTTTGCCTCTTTAAAGGATGGAATTCAAATCGCCGGGATGCAGTTTTTAAACGTCGATACCCGCATGGAAAGTCGGCTTTTAAGTATGATGGTCGATTTGCAGCGCGAGATTTTTATCAAGTTCTCCTCTGAGGATTGATTCTGCTATTCCCTTCCCATCCTGACTCAAAAGGCTTTTTCAATATCACGAATGAGGGATTGATTCATTTCCATTGGATTTAAAGTCTGTGCGTTTTTAATATCCTGAAAATTTGCTTCAAAATGGTTTCCAATGACTTGCAATAGCTTGGCAAGAATTTGCGGTTGTTCTGCGGGATTGCGAACCTTGTTCTTAATTGCATCCCAAATTGCTGATCTTGCTGGCGCCAATAAAAGGTAAGGGTGCATTTCTTTGTTTGCGATAGTGGCGGAGATATCCTTTTGCCACTGCTGCAAATTCGCGGGTCCCCAGCTCTTATCAAACTGTCTGTTTTCCAAAGTAATCCGCTTCAAATCTTTTTCCGAAAATCTAACGGCATATGCTGTTGCCGGATCCTTATACATCTTAACAGAACTGGCAATTAGCGCATCCCCAGATAAGGACTTAAATATAATTCTTGGATCTTGAAAGCGAACTACAGACACCGTATCCGCAAACATCTCATTGTAAGCGGTCATGATTGTTAACATCTTTACCAAGTCAGTCCCACGCTCGCTGGATACTTTAATTTCGGCGAAGACTTTTGCTTTATTGGCTTCTGCTGCAGCCTTTTCTTCCGGAGTTTTGGCGTTGCGTAGCGCATTTAACGCTTCCACGGTATCTCTCATTGCCTTCTGAGCACGTTCCGCACTGCCAGTGCGTTCGGTTTCGTAAGAGTGCCACAACTTGGAATAATCTTTGATATTTTGGTTCAATACAGCATGCCCGTATTCGTGGGCCAGAATGGCCGTGGTAAACTTAGGATGACTGCCTTTGCTTTCGCCATATTTTAAAAATGAAGTCGGAACGGCAATGAGGTTTCCGTCCTTAGAAAATACACCACCAACTCCAGGCTCGGTCATGGTGACCTTAAGGTTTTCAGGTGCCTTCAGAGGTCCCAGCAATCCATCAACCGAATTTAAAAATTCCTGATATTGTTTTTGAGTCAGAAGGGCCGGGCCAGTTACCTCAAGAGTCCTGTTGAAAACCTCGCCGAATACGGCTTCACAGCGTTCCGCCGCGACGACTGGTTGGGAAATAACCGTCAAAAGAATAGACACATTCAGAAGGGGCTTTTTCATAGGAATCTCCAATGAGTTTCCTATGAGCAAATCTTAAACCACCCTCGGAGCGAATAGCTTTCATTGCACCTACTCAAGCATTCGACAAGTGCTCAAATTTGCCATATTTTAGAATGAAAGAGGCCCGTATCTAGGCTTGTTGATCTTTCTGATCATCCATCATTTTTTTCAGACGGCCGACAAAGGCTTTTAGCATGCAGTTTGCCCACACCGGAAGATCGTTCAGTAACTCCTGAAAGCCATCTTCAGATACACGGACCACAACCACATCAGTTGCGCACTTTGCAGAAGCAGAGCGGGGAGCATTGTCCAGCATCGCAAATTCACCGAACGACTCACCCTCATTGATAGTGCTGATTTCAACTTCTTTACCACTGCGATCCATGGTGCAGATTTTCACAGTGCCGGACTCGATAATGTAGAAATGTCTTTCCACATCTCCTTGAAAGAAAATAAATTCCCCGGCTTTGAATTCCTGCTTATGAAGCTGCTCAAATGCTGACATTCGTGTCTGCCCCTCTTTAATGATGATGAACTTTCATTCTAAGCAAATTTAGGCGGCAGCGGCAAGGATGTTGAAGAACCGTCTGGGGGACGGTAATATAAAGATATGAAGTGGATTATTTGCTTTTCAACCTTATTGAGTGGCAGCTTAGCTTGGTCAATGAATGCGTTATTCATCGGAGACTCGAATAGCTATGGAAAATTCGGCGGTGAGGTTGACACCTACTTAAGGATGGTCTCTCAGAACGTCACCTCCATGGCTAGCTGCGGATCATCGCCCTCTACCTGGATGGCGCAAGATTCAAAATTCAAAAGCACCAATTGCGGATACTGGCGCAAGGACTTGAAGGGTCAAGAGACGCGAGTCAAAGAGCATAAGATTGATTCTTTTCCCAGTGAAATGGGAAAACTGCATCCCGATCTGACCGTGATCGCCTTGGGGACTAATGTTTTGGCGAGTACTGGCAACATTGAATCCGAATTGAAAAGTATCCGCTCCATGTTGGACGTCGTTAAAAAGAGTCATAGCGAATGCATCTGGGTCGGGCCGCCAGCATTGGGTAAGAATCCCTTCAAGGCTAATCTTGCCCAAGGAGTGGTGAAAATAAAAGACGCCGTGGAGAAAGCAGGTTGTGCTTACATTGATAGTTCGAAGCTGACTACATATGCCCAAGGTAAAGGTGACGGAATTCACTACGGGCCGAAGGATTCAGCAAAATGGGGGCGGGACGTGGTCGGGCAAATGCAAAAGCTTCCGCAGGTCATTCGTGCCCGAGAAAAACAGAATTCTTTTGTGCCAGAGAATAAAGGAAAGGATGCCGGAGGTCCCGGCATCCAATAGTCTTAAATAAGGCGACTTAGATCCTTAACGTTCTTGATATAAGAAATTTTCTTATCACCAGAAATTTTCAGATCCGCCAGATGTCGTTTGTTCGAGTAAGGAATCACGAAGTGCTGGAATCCCAGCTTGTCAGCTTCCTTGATACGGCTTTCCACGAAGGAAACGCCGCGAACTTCGCCGGTCAAGCCGATCTCGCCAAAGAATACGGTTTTAGCGTCAAGATCGCGACGACCTTCTGTCGACAAAATGGCAGCGGCCACGGCCAGATCCGCAGCGGGCTCGATCAGTTTCAATCCACCCACGACATTCACGAAAATATCATTGCTAGACAGGCGCACATCCAGGTGGCGATCCAAAACCGCCGTCAATAAATGCAGACGATTCACATCAATACCCAAAGAAGTACGACGAGGCATGGCCATGTTCGTGGATAAAGTCAGAGCTTGCACTTCACACAGAAGCGGACGAGTCCCTTCCATCGACGCAAAAACCGCAGAGCCGATCAGTTGATCGCCACGCTCCTCCAAGAACAGCTCAGAAGGATTCAGAACTTCTTCCAGGCCTTTCGAATTCATTTGGAATACGCCCAACTCGTGAGCCGCTCCAAAGCGGTTTTTCAAAGTTCTTAACAAACGGAAATCATAGGAAGTGTCGCCATCAAAGGACAGCACGCAGTCCACCATGTGTTCCAAAACTTTGGGACCTGCGATGGAGCCATCTTTAGTCACGTGACCGATCAGGATCACCGCGATACCGTCTTGTTTTGCCAAACCCATCAAGTGACCAGCGCACTCGCGAACCTGGGAAACAGAACCCGGTGCCGCCTGCAAGTCAGACAAATACATGGTTTGAATCGAGTCGACGACCAGAACATCCGGTTTTTTATGGCGAGCCAATTCCATCACGTTGTGCAAGTTGCTTTCCGCACCCACTTCGATCAGCGGGGAGCGAATGCCCAAGCGATGTGCGCGCGATCCCGTTTGAGAAACGCTTTCCTCGCCAGAGATATAAAGAATTTTGCGCTTGTCACCGGCAAGACCGCCGGCCATTTGTAAAAGCAAAGTCGATTTACCAATACCCGGTGATCCACCCAATAACACGAAGCTTCCGCGGGCAAGACCACCACCCAGCACGCGATTCAATTCTTGGAATCCCGTATCAAAGCGATCCAATTTAATCGCCTCGAGGCTTTGGTCTAGAGAGACGGGTTTACCTGCTCCAGGGGCAGTGCTTGTTTTTTCGACACTTCCTGTGGACCATCCTCGGGTTTTAGGCTCTTCCAGCTGCAATTCCTCGACGAAAGAATTCCACGCGCCGCAGTCAGAGCATTTGCCCTCCCAGCGAGGTCGCTGCGCCCCACAATTTTGACAGGTATAGACAGTTTTATTTTTCGATTTTGCCATAGATATTCGGTATCATTATTAGGAGATGGTGACAAGGATGACGCCATCTGTGATACGAGGGAGTGACGGGATGCGGACTAAGTCTGTTTTGTTTTCTATTCTATTAGCAGCGCCTTTGGCGATGGCCCAATCTGGCAAGGACGAACTGGATTCGTTTAAAAAAGCCTTGGAGCAATTTAAAGCCAGCAAGTACGAACAGGCGATTCCCGCGTTTCAAACTATCGCTCAAAATAAAACCGAGATGCAGGAGTATGCGCGTTATTATTTGGCACAATCCTATTTGAAAACTTCCAAATTGGACGAAGCTTATAAAGAGCTTGAGGCAATTCAATCCCTTTCTCCCAACGTCAAAATGACCATCGATGTGCAAAGCATGATGGGACAGATTGATCTTGAGAAAAAGAATTTCAAAGATGCAGCCTCGGTTTTTGCCAAGCTTGAAAAACGCACTCGCAATACGGAATCCTATCCGGAAATCATTTACAACCTGGCCGTTGCCGAGCAAGGCCTGGGCAAGCGTGCGCAAATGTGTAACTGGTTGGTGAAGCTTTATGAAAAGCATCCGGCTTATCCAAAAGTTGCTGATTGGGGAGTGGATCTTGCCGCAAATAAATTTGAAGGCAAGGAAACAGCGTGTGCGACCAGCACCGAGGACTTCCGTACTCGCGTAAGATATCTGTTGTTCGCGGGGCTTGATTCCCGCGCCCAAGCTGAAATCAATACGATGAAAACAAATCTGGCAAAAGTGGATAAGTATCTTGCGGATAAGTTGCAGGTTCAGTTCTACATGCAAGAAGGCGAACTGGGCAAAGCCGTTGATTTGCTAAAGCCCTACTATGAAGAGAAAAAACGTGATTTCGATTATCTGATTTTGTTTGCTTCAGCTTCGGCACGCGCGGGTGAAGTGCAATTGGCTGTGGGGTCTTATTACTCTGCTTATAAGTTAAGTCCAAGATCCAAAACAGGTCGTCAGGCGTTATATCAATCTGCATTCCTGAGCTATCAGTTTCAGGATTACGATGGCGCTGCTCGCAGATTCCAGGAATTCATGAAAGTGTTTCCGACCTCAGGTCTTAGTAAAGATGCAAAGTGGCACATGGCTTGGTTGAAGTACCTAAAAGGCGACTACCAAGGTGCTTACAAGGCTTTTTCCGATATGCAGGGGGAAAAGAAACGTAACAAGCGCGCTTGGAAGTCTTTCCCGAATGATCGTGTGAGCTACTGGATGGCGATGAGTTTGTTCCGTCAGGGTAAGATGACCGAGGCCCGTGATAAAATGGCGACCCTGGCGAAAGACCCTTTGATGGGCTACTACTCGATCGCCGCCCAAGAGCGTCTTAAAAAAATGGAAGTGTTGCCTTTGCAAAAGTTGGCAACAACGAATCTGCCAACGACACCTCGTATGATTTCGCGTTTTTCAGCGGGCGAGTTCTTGATGCCGAATGTGGATGATGTCACTTATCGTGGCGATGAGTCCGAGTCAGAAGAAAATCTGATGATCACTCAGTACTCCACCGATGATGAAAAAGAAAGCGAAGAGGAAATCGCTGCAGAAGAGAATCCGGACACCAAATCCGTGGAAGTTGCCCAGGACGAAGCAGCTCCGACAGAAGGCGAAGTCACTGAAGGCGGGGAGAAGGTCGTATTCAACAGCCCGGTTTTGATGAAGCGCTTTGAACGTGCCCGCGATTTGATGATTATTGGTGAAAATGAATGGGCGCGTTGGGATCTTTATGACATTGAAAGAAAAACCCGCAACCGTGAGCATTTGAAAACTTTGATGTCGGAATACTCGACAGCGGGTCACTTCAATCGCTCGTCATATATTGCTCAAGTTACTTTCGGTACGAACCGTGCCTCTCAAGGCTTGGATGGCGGACGTGCGATGTGGGAGCTGGCTTACCCTCGTGCGTATTCTGATTCAGTGGACAAATACACTAAAAAGTTCACCGTTCCGACAGAGCTTGTCTGGGGTATTATGCGCGCGGAAAGTTCTTACCGTCGCGATGCGATTTCTCCGGTGGGAGCTTTGGGCTTGATGCAGGTGATGCCGTTCACAGGTTATAAAGTGGCGACAATGGTTGGTGCGAAGGACTTTAAGCCCACTCAGTTGCTTGAGCCTGATACAGCGGTGCAAATCGGTTCCCGTTATTTGAAACGCTTGATGGATCGCTTTGATAACACCATCCCATTGGTGGCAGCAGGATACAATGCGGGACCTCACCGCGTGAAAAACTGGCTGGTGTCTTTCGGTACTCTGGAAACGGATGAATTTATTGAACACATTCCGTTCCTGGAAACTCGCAACTATGTGAAGCGTGTGGTTTCCAATGCCTACGTTTACGGAAAACTGTACGGCAGCAATAACAATCTTTTCCCATACCTGTCCGAAGCGGTGCCTGTTAAGGTCAATGCGGAGCTGGTCGGTAAAGAAAATTGGGACGACATTTAGTCGGTATTTGAAAGAGCAGCATTGAACAACAACTGGGTGCGTTTTCTATTCAAAAAGGCTCTTGAAATTTTGGCGTCACTGGCGGTGCTGGTGGCGTTTTGTTTTATCCTGTTGAAGGCTCTGCCCGGTGGACCTTTTGATGATGAAGCCGCACTCCATCCGACGGTGAAATCCGCTCTCACTTTGCAGTGGGGATTGCAGGAACCGGCACTGACTCAAAGCTACAAGTATCTGAGCTCCATGCTGCAAGGTGATCTGGGCGTTTCAATGTCACGTCCGAATCAGTCGGTCTCATCCATCATTTCCAACAGCTTTGCGAACACGATGAATCTGAATTTGGTCACATTGGTGATTGTGGTATTGGGGGCATTTGTATTGGCTCTGACTTCACAGCGCTACAGCGGTGGATGGTTTGAAAAGACGGTCGATCAAATGATGATTACGTTTATTTCCTTGCCCAGTTTGTTCTGGGGGCCGTTGTTGATCTATCTGTTTGGTTTTTATTTTAATCTATTGCCGACGGCTTTTTTAACTGAGCCCAGGAATTACATCCTGCCGGTTTTGACTTTGTGTGTGCGCCCTATGGCGATTCTGGTGCGTCTGCTTAAGACCTCTTTGAAAAACAATTACGAATTGGATTACGTAAGAACGGCCAAGGCCAAAGGTGTGCAAGAGTGGCGAGTGCTGACTCACCATGTGCTTCGTAATTCGCTGGTGCCATTCTTAAGTTTCCTGGGGCCTTTGTTGGTGGGGCTGCTTTCTGGCTCTTTCCTGGTGGAAATGTTATTTGCGATTCCTGGTTTGGGCGGGCAATTCATTATCGCGCTGGGGGATCGGGATTATACTTTGATAGTGGGGCTTACGTTGTTTTACGGGGCCCTGTTGATAGTTGTGAACTCACTGATTGATGTGCTGATTCGCGCTGTCGATCCAAGAATTCAGGAGGAAGCATGAAGCGTCCCTCTGTGATTCTGGCAATCGTGTTTTTAAGTGTTTTGATGCTCGCGGTGATCTTGGGCCCCCTGTTTTTTACTCTGGGCTATGAGCAAAACGTCGAGCAGATTTTGATGGCGCCTTCTTGGTCTCATTGGTTTGGAACGGACTCTTTGGGGCGGGATTTGTTGGCGCGGGTTCTTTTGGGGGCTCGAGTTTCTTTAACCGTTGGAGTGGTGTGTGCAGTTCTGACCTTTCTGATCGGATTGATTTACGGATCCGTGGCAGGATGGTTTGAGGGCGTGATCGACCGCGTGTTGATGCGTTTCTGTGACATCATCATGGCGATTCCAAGTTTTATTTTGGTGGCGGTTCTTTGCTTAAGTGTGCAGGTGATTTTGCCCATTCAGGATCCACAGTGGGCGGCGTTGGTCGGATTGTGTGTGGGGATTTCCTTCACTCACTGGATTAATCTGGCCAGAGTCACACGCGGTATGGTGATTGAAACCAAACGCAAACCCTTCGTGGAAGCAGCGATTTCAATCGGGGGCAACAGCCCGCACATCATCGCTCGTCATATTCTACCGAACATCATCAGTTCATTATTGGTGCTGGTCGCGATGCAAATCCCAACCAACATCCTTTATGAAAGCTTCATGAGCTTCATCGGCATCGGCGTGCATCCGCCGTACACCAGCTGGGGCATCCTGGTGTCTGAGGGCTGGAAAACTCTGTCGAGCTTTCCGCATCTGATTTTATTTCCAAGTTTGATTTTATTCCTGACAGTGTGGAGCTTCCACATCCTGATCGACTTCGCCCGCGAGCGCAAAGCCCGCGTCGAATAGTCCCTAGTCGGCCATGACCGGCAATGTGTATTCAATATTTCTAATTTTAACTTTTGGATCGACTGGCATTCGCTTTCCGAATTTGTCCACCAGGCCAAAAGAGATGTAAACCGTTCCAGCCGGAATTTTGAAGTATTCGTGCTGCGAACTGATTGCATACTGATGAGTTCCTTTTTTTAGTCCAGCCACCATGATAGTATGATTTGTTGCCTCGGGACTGATAGCGGCGCAAGTTTGTGGAGCCTCACATACGTAGGTGTAAGACCGTAGCACGAGTTCAGGGGCTGTCTCCGGTACTTCCACTTCAAATTTTATATGTCGTTGGCCAAAAAGATATGTCTCTGAGTTTTCCATAACTTTGGCTCGGTATAGGTCAGTTCCATTGATTTCAGCATTCGGAATCTGAGTTACGTGGGGGATTGTGGGTGTAAATGGAGACATGTCATCCTGACAGCTGATTTGTTCGGTAAAGATGCAGAATTGCTTGTTTAAAATATTCTCTCTTAACCACGGTGTTATTTTTCCCGGAGTTGTGTCTCCATTCGCAAGCAAATAAAACAGTAAGCTCTTCAAAGGATCATGTGAATGTCCTTCATTGTGGGCTAAAAAGAAGTGGTTGTTGTGGCCTGCTAATTTGGGACGAAGATTAATGACGTCACGGCTATCCTGGTCATTTTGGATTCCGTAACCGTAGATCATCGTAGCAGTGGCTTTTTTTAAAGACTCAATAAAGTCTTCAGAGTTCTTCTGCAACTCGGTTGGTGATAATGATTTCAACTTTAGGCCATAGATGGCTCGGCTCTTTTCAAGTGTCTTTGAATATGATCGATATCGCATCTTCGAGTTAATCTTCTCAATGGCGTTTCGTTCGCCGCCATCCCAATTTAAAGCTGCGACATAATTGAGGCTCGGTCCGAAGTACCCTGCCCCGGACAGGCTATCTGTCGATGGATTCCAAGGACCACTGGCAGCGAACACCGCTAACAGGTTAGGGTGTCGAGTAGTACCTGCTGCCATCGCCAGAAAGGCATCATAGGATGTTCCCAACGCGTAAACTTTCTTATTACTCCAAGGCTGTTGTACGATCCAATCCAGTGTTGCTTTCCCATCTTTAGCTTCTTGTTTCCAATCCAGCCATTCAAACTCGCCACCGGCCAGGAAAGTTCCGCGGGCTGGTTGAAATACGACATTTACTCCTCGGAGAGCAATCTGGACCGATTCAATCCATACAGACAGGTTCGATGCAAGGTAGGGGCTTCGTATGAGAATTGTATGGTTTGGAGTAGCCGTTGCAGTTGATTTTGTAACTAGATAAGTTGGAATCTGCACACCGTCGGCCATGGTAACAATGGACTGTCGAATCGAAAACTTCTGATCAGTGGCCTGGTAGGAAGCTTCTCGAATTTGTTTGTCTCTGCCCAACAAAAAGAAAGCATAAGAGTTTCCATTTCTAAATGCTTGAATTTGTCCTAAAGACAAAAATACCTGCGGAGCTTTGCAGACTTCAGTGAGGACTTTCTGCTCGTCACCTTTAGGAATCGCGGACGGTGGCAACGCCGCACCTTGCGGTTGTGGTGGACTTTTAAATCCTTCGAGTACAAAAGGGCAAACCCTGGAAAGAGGATTCGCGGAAGAGACTGTCGCAACTAATAAAGTTCCAGCGATCACTAATACACTCTTAAATGGCCACATAAAGTTTCTCATAGCCTTAGAATATGCAATCCATGCCAGTTTTTCACATTGAGACAAATAGGTTTCAGAGCTATTTCGTAGCATTTAAGAGTGTGACCAATTGGTCAGTTGATGCCAATTATTGGCGTAAGAACATCGAATGGCGTGGTCAAAGTTGTCAGTTTGTACACCCGCTTCGGATGTACAAACTGACAACTTTGACCACGAGGTACAAAAATGCCCCAACTGAAACAGTTGAGGCTTTCGAATTGGAGAAGGTAAGTCTGTACCTTTTAGAATTTATACGTGACAGCGAGATAGTGTCCGAAGCCCGATGTTTCTCCAGCGATTCCGCCGGATTTAAAGAGCGCCATGTTTTGGTACCATTTCGGGCCGTAGCCGATTGAGTACCGTTTGGTGTGCCAGTAGAAACCATTGAACCATTCCAGGGACCATGATGTGCGGTCTACGTCGTCGTCGATTTTGTTAGCGCCAAATTTGTAGTCAAAGTAACCCTGCCAAGTGATGAAGGATTTGTTTTCAAATTCCACAATAGGTTTAAACCAATTTGTTGATAACAGGTAACCATTCCATGAACCTTCGTCGTCGGCGCCGTAGTTTTCGCGCACGTGGCGGGCCATTAAATTTGCTCCCAATTTACCAAGCCATGGCACTTGGATGTCAGCACCCAAGCCGAAGTATTGCTCAAATAGCGCGCGATCGCCTATGTTGAATAGAGTGGCGACAAACCATTCCTGAACCGGGCCTGCTGTCAGGTCGTGACCTGTCATGTAGTCCAAAGAAAAGCGCGGAGCGAGTTTGAAGAAGAAGTTGTCGCCATCATGACGATCGCTTTTTGAAGAATTAGTAATATCAAAGACATCAACGTAACCATAAAGATCCAAAACTCCGGAACGACCACCGAATTCCAATTCGATATAAGTATCGTCCTGTTTTTCAAACGGAATCTTATTGTCGATGGATTGCATGAAATTGATCTGGAACCACTTATAGTCACCTTTGCGAATGTCACCATCCGTGATTTTCGCTGCAAATGCAGAAGGGGAAAGCGCCAGAAGAACTAACAACGTACCAAAAATTCTTTGCATCATGTTTTCTCTTTCTTCACAAATGTATTAGGCTGGGAAAATGAAAAAAAAGGGTCCTTGTGGGACCCTTTATTAAAAAAATTAAACGTTAAAGCGGAAGAATAATACGTCGCCGTCTTTAACGACGTACTCTTTACCTTCGACACGGTATTTGCCCGCGTCTTTCACGGCTTGCTCAGTCTTGTAAGTGAACAAGTCTTCGCAGTGGTAAGTTTCAGCTCTGATAAAGCCTTTTTCGAAATCCGTATGGATCACGCCCGCAGCTTGCGGAGCCTTCGTGTTTGCACGGATCGTCCAAGCACGAACTTCTTTTTCACCAGCGGTGAAGTAAGTTTGCAAACCCAAAAGCGTATAAGCCTCGCGGATCAAACGGTTTAGGCCTGGCTCTTCAGAACCCAATGCTGCCAAGAAGTCTGCGCGATCTTCTGGTGGCAACAATGCGATTTCTGCTTCCATCGCAGAACAGATCAAAATCGTTTTATTGTTTTCTTCAGCAGCACGTTTTTCAACGGCTTTTGTCCAATCATTGCCGCCAGCTGCGAAGTCAGCGTCGTTTACGTTCATCGCGTAAAGAACTGGTTTTGCAGTTAGGAAGTGCATGTCTTTCATCATCAAAGCTTCTTGCTCGTCCAACTCAACTGAACGGGCTGGCAAACCTTTGCCCAAAGCTTCAACTGCTTTTTTAGCAACTTCGTATTCCAATTTGATTTTTTTATCAGCGCCAGTTTTCGCTGTTTTTTCGCGAGACTTCACGCGCTTTTCAGCTGAATCCAAATCCGCAAGCATCAACTCTGTGTTGATGATTTCGATGTCACGAAGAGGGTCCACGGAACCCGCAACGTGGATGATATTTGGGTCGTCAAAACAACGAACAACGTGCACGATCGCATCAGTCGCGCGGATGTGGGAAAGGAATTGATTTCCCAAACCTTCACCTTGCGAAGCACCTTTAACGATACCCGCGATATCCACGAATTCCATAGTTGTTGGAATTACTTTTTGTGGTTTGATAAATGTCGTGATTTTATCCATACGAGGATCTGGAACTGTCACCACGCCCACGTTGGGATCGATAGTACAGAAAGGGTAGTTGGCAGCCTCTGCCTTAGCTGAAGTCAACGCATTGAAAAGCGTAGATTTACCAACGTTCGGAAGACCTACGATACCGACCTGAAGTGCCATGATAACTCCTAATTAAAAACCTAATAATAGCACGGGAAATGTATATTACCCGTTGAATTTTGTCGAAGCTTTTTGAATGCCATCCAGAATGATACTCTCAATAGCATCGATACCTTTGTTCAGGAAGTCGGGCATAGTATCAAACTCTTCCTTGGAGAACTTGCCCAGAACATAGTCCGCCACCGGGAAGTTCGGGTTCTCGGGGCGACCAACACCCAGCTTCAATCGGGCATAGTCCTGAGTTCCCAATAATTGTGAGATACTTTTGATTCCATTGTGGCCGCCGTGCCCGCGGTTTTTATGAATCTTCATTTGGTTGAAGGGCTGATCGATGTCGTCATGGATCACGATCAGATGATCCAGAGGGATCTTATAGTAGCCCATCAAAGGCTGCACGGACTCGCCAGACAGATTCATGTAAGTCTGAGGTTTGCAGAAGTAAAGGTTGTGCCCCTGCCAAGTGGCTTGGGAAACTTCCGCCTTAAATTGATTTTTCACGTGGGGATCCCCCAGGCCGCGAAGGAAATAGTCGACAGCCATGAATCCGATATTGTGGCGAGTGAGTTTGTACTCTCCGCCGGGGTTTCCCAAACCAACGATCAACCAAGATGACATAAAAACCTCGTTAAGCCGAAATCAAAAAAAAAGGCGACTCGCTGAGAGCCGCCTTTTTGGAAGTGCGATAGTAGTCTGTACTCCAGTCTCGCCGGAGTAGCTAAAACTATTTTTTCGCAGCTGGTTTTGCAGCAGCTGGAGCAGCTTTCGCAGCAGCAGCAGGTGCAGCAGCAGCAGCCGGAGCCGCAGCTGGAGTAGCAGCAGCTTCTTCTTCTTGAGCAGAAACAACCGCGATAGTTGTGTCGCCAGAAGAGATCAATTTAGCAGAGCCAGTGATTTTCACGTCAGATGCGTGAAGAGCGTCGCCTACTGCCAATTCAGAGATGTCAGCTGTGAAGAATTCTGGGATCTCAGTTGGAAGAACTTCGATCTCGATTTGACGGTTAACTACGTTCAACATACCGCCTTCAGATAGACCAACTGGTTTACCTTCAAGACGAACTTCAACGTTAACGCGAACAGCTTTTTTAAGGTCAAGAGCGTAGAAATCAACGTGTTGTGGGCGACGAGTTACAGGGTGAACGTCTACTTTTTTAACAAGTACAACGATACCGTTTGCTTCTTTAACTGGAGATTTCAAGTTGAAAAGAGCATTTTCGTAAGCACGAACGTTGTACTTAACGATTTCTTTTTCGCCAACAGAGATGCTTACTGGAGCGATTGCACCGTAGATAACTGCAGGAACTTGGCGGTTAACGCGCAATTCGCGGCTGTTACCTTTACCAGTTTGACGAGCTTCTACGTTTAGTTCGATTCTATTTTTCATAATGTCTTCCTTCTAGTCCGATAGAGGATTGGTTGTTTCGCCCGTGAGGGCATTTTAGTTCTAATCAAATAAGCTGCTGACGGAATCATTTCCGTGGATTCGCTTGATCGCCTCAGCCAAAACTGGAGCGACAGAAACCACTTCGATTTTTCCGCAGTTCTTCGCCGCTTCCGATAACGGAATGGTGTCGGTGACCCATACTTTTTCAATAGGGCTTTCCTTCAGGCGAGTGATCGCAGGACCCGATAAAACGGGGTGCGTTGCAACAGCGAACACACGTTTTGCCCCATTCTTATAGAGACTGTCAACTGCTTGTGTAAGGGTTCCAGCCGTATCGATCATATCGTCGACGATGACAGCGGTTTTACCCGCAACATCCCCAATCAGGTGTAAAGCTTTCGCCTCGCCAGGGGCGGAACGGCGTTTATCGATGATGGCCATGCTGGATTCAATGCGTTTAGCGAAAGCACGGGTTCTTTCGACCCCTCCAGCGTCAGGACTCACCGCAACAAAGTCAGGGCCAACACCGTGGGCATCACGCCAAGCTCTTGCCAGAGTAGGGATCGCAAACAAGTGATCCACCGGGATGTTGAAGAAGCCTTGGATTTGGGCGGCATGCAGGTCCACGCAAACCACGCGGGTTGCGCCTGCAGAGACGATCAAATCTGCCATTAATTTCGCGGAGATAGGGGCGCGAGGAGCGACCTTTCTGTCCTGGCGGGCATACCCGAAATACGGGATCACAGCCGTGATGGACGCTGCGGAGGCTCTACGAAGAGCATCCAGCATCACGAAAAGCTCCATATAGCTTTGGTTCACTGGGGGACAGGTGCTTTGAATGACAAAGACATTCTGCCCGCGAACACTTTCGTGGATTTCTACTTGGATTTCGCCATCGGCGAAGGTGCTGACCTCGGAAAAACCAAGTTCGATTCCAGCGGCAGTAGCCACTTTCTTCGCCAGCTCAGGATTGGAATTAGCGGTAAATACTTTTAGGCCCTTCATATTACTCAAGTCTCCAGAGTCGTCTGTTGGAATGTGCGTTTGAAGGACACTAGCAAACGCGTTTGTCAGAGTAAAGTTAGGAAAGTCTTTTTTGGTTTTTGAGAGGGGGATTCTGCGATGCGGGGTCGTTTCCGGGGAGTTCCATGAAAGCCAACAAGGGATGGGCAAAATAATATGGAGTATTCTCGTATTTTGGCCGCATTTTAGCCTGTTTTAGGGGGTCCTTGGTCTACATTTGGTGTCATAACGCAAAACTTTCTCTGGATTATGTCAAGAAGCGGTAAAAATAAGTCGTAGAGAGCAGTGTTATACCTTGGAGAGGGGATAAGATGAGACCATGGATCACCGGTTTGCTTTGCGTGGCGATGACGACGTTCATTGTTTCGTGTTCATCAAGCGAAGAAAGCGAAGTCAGTGTTCCAGCGGAGGATTCAACACAATCGCCTGAGCCGACACCATCGCCATCTCCAACTGTAACACCAACACCTTCTCCATCACCAACAGTGACTCCATCTCCGACGGTTGAACCTGCGCCAACAGTAGCACCTTCTCCGGAACCAACTGTGGTTCCTTCACCAGCTCCTACCGCGACTCCTTCTCCTGAGCCGACCGTTGCTCCTTCTCCTGCGCCGACTGTGGCGCCATCGCCAGAGCCAACGGTGGTTCCGACGCCGGAACCGACGGTGACACCAACGCCGTCGCCGATGCCTTCACCGGAGCCAAGCCCAACGCCATCACCAGAGCCATCTCCAGAACCAAGTCCGTCACCTTCACCAACTCCATCCCCAACTCCGGTTGTGGGTTGTCCTGCAAACTTTGAAATGGTCGCAGCGAATTCTGCATTGGGAACATCGGCCTACTGTCTTGCGAAGTTCGAGATGAAACAAGTGAGCGGATCCGCGGTTGCAACTTCTTCCGGTAAGCCATGGATCGCCAATAAAGCGACAGCGGCTGCAGCTTGTGCGGCATTGGGTGTGAACTATCGTCTGCCAACGAACGCAGAATGGAATGCCGCTGCTTTGGAAATCTACAATCGCGCAGAAAACTGGTCCGGCGGAGCAAAACTTTCCGGCAAGCTATTCACTGGTTACTATTCCTGGGGAGAGCCTTTGGCGATTGCAAATACCTCCAATTCCTATGACAGCACAGGAGCCACTTCGGGAAGTCAGCGTCGTACCTTCGTGCTTGCAAGTGGCAACACCATTTGGGACTTCAGTGGTAACGTCTGGGAGTGGGTGAGTGACACGATCTATGGCAACTCATACTCTCCTGATTTGTCTTCCTCTTATGGTCGCAGCTATCACAACAACACCTGGGACGTGAAGCCAGGTTCAAAAGCCCTTTTGGATTTCACTGGCATGTCCAGTGTTCCAGCAAATGATGTTTATCTGGGTAATCTATTCGGTGGCAGCTCGGGGAAAGTGATTCGCGGAGGAGCTTCCTGCATCACGTCGCCGGGAGTGACGGGGATTTTCGCTGCAAATATTGGTGATATCACTGCGAATGAAACGCAGGCACCAGCTTCCTGGGGAGTGAGCATCGGGAACGTAGGGTTCCGTTGTGTGGCGACGCCGGCAGCATATTAAAATTATTTTAAATTGAACGTAATTGATGCACGTATTGGAAAATTTTAGAGCGTTTTGTTTAAAGCCGATCGAAGGATCGGCTTTTTTATTTTGGTATGTCTTCAAGCCAGGACAGAGATTGTACTTCAATGAATGTTTGCTTAAACAGCTCGTCGGCAGCAACCCAGCCATCGTTGTGAGATTTTTGCCAAGACTCGCCCCAACTGTTGTGCACTTTGACGGCGTCATAGCAGTTCCCAGCAGGATCACATTTACGTGCAAATCCCGTTAAAACCACAGCGTGTCCGTTTTGACAGTCTTTCATTTTCTTTGGTTTTTTCTCATCCAGGCAGATGCTTTGCAGTAACACGGGAAGTTTTTTTGCAAGGACGCTTTTGAGTTTTTCGGTCACAGCTTTATAGTTGAAATCTTTTTTATCTTCGGGAAACCATTTGGTCTCGGTGGAATCTTTCCCCTCAAAGTAAGCACGATTTTTCGCGCGATTGCATTCAGCGGGCGAGACAAGTTCATCAAAGAACTTGTCATAAGTTTCCTGGTTGAAGGCCCTTAATAGGGCTTTTTGATCTTTTTGAACGCAAAAATCCTGATCAATGGATTTTCCGGCTTCATCGGTAAAATCAGACTTACACTTTTCACATTTGGCATCGATAGATTTGAACTTCTTGTAAAGTGCTTTAAGTCGGTTAAATGCCTCTAACTGAGTCTCGGTCCCGTCGTGGGCTCCGCCCATTTTGCCCAGCAGTTTATCCAGGGACATGCAGGCCTCCGAAGCTGAGTCGCCAATGAAATTAGCGGCGATGTTCAAAGTAAAAGCCCCAGGGCCGCCTTCTTTGATTCCATTGTAACTGGACGCGTAGTCCGGTTCGCCGTCAGGTTTTTTTCCAAAGCGGGCGACATCCAGGGGAGAGAACATTTCAGAGTCTGGAATGTTTTTACAATCTTGCTTCATTATTCGGCAGTTGTTGGCTTGCATGACGGCTGTTGCGGCGAACGAGAAGCATATTCCCAATGTATCCTGGGACATCACACGCGGCATGTTTTCAACAATGATCTCGGAACCTTTTTGAGTGGTGAAGCCTTCATCGAATGGAGTGAAGGCTTTCATCGATTGCGCCTGGGAAGTCGCACTTAATGATAAAACTGACAAACAGAAAATCAAAAAGCGCATCCTGCAACTCCTTGGGTTTATAGAGTCGAATTATATTTCTGCAAAAACTGTTTAATCGCCTGCGCACGGTGAGAGTGCTGGGCTTTATAGCCGCTGGCAAGTTCCGCCAGGGTTTGTGTTTGACCTTCCGGGATGAAAACAGGGTCGTAACCAAAACCATGCAGGCCTGCTGGCTTGCTGGCGATAGTGCCCTTAAGTTCGCCCGTGAAAATCCATTCTTCACCAGTGGGTGTGTAAACGACCGTCGTGCAAACGAATTTTGCATTCTTGTTCGCCATTGGTTTCAGTGTGATCATTTTTAAAAGCTTCGCCACATTTTCACTGTCAGAAGCTTTCGGTCCCGCATAGCGAGCAGAATGAATACCAGGAAGGTTGTTAAGTCCCTCAACTTCAAGTCCGGCATCCTCGCCCAAAACCCAAACGTTGTTTTTCACGGCACGCAAAGTCTTAGCCTTGATACGGGCGTTGTCCAAAAATGTTTTACCGTCTTCAGGACGGGGAGTGAAAGAGGCGATTTCGCCCTGATGGTGCAATTGCAAGTCCACCACTTCGTTCATCAATACTCGAAATTCAGAGAGTTTGCCTTTGTTTCCAGTCGCAATCCAAAGTTCCATGTTGCCGTCTCCTTTGAATTAAACGCCAGCCAGGCGGTAAGTTTCACCAATGATAGCGGCTTGGTGAATGAATAGTTCACGGCAGCCTTTTTCAGCCACATCCATCATCTTGTTCAATTGCTGACGGTTGAATGGAACGTGCTCTGCCGTGCCTTGCACTTCAACGAAAGTGCCTTTGTCAGTCATGACAAAGTTCATGTCAGTGCCGATAGCGCTGTCCTCGTCATAATTCAAATCCAATAAAATATTATCATTGTGAAGACCCACACTGATCGCGGCAACGTAATTGATCAAAGGATTGGCTTTGATTTCACTGACTGCTGCCAGTTTTTTTAGTGCCAGAGCCAAAGCCACGTAGCCACCGGTTACCGCAGCGGTGCGTGTGCCGCCATCTGCATTCAAAACATCACAGTCGATGGTGATTTGTTTTTCGCCCATCAGTTTCAAATCAACAGCCGCGCGCAGGGATCTGCCGATCAGTCGGGAGATTTCTTGTGTGCGTCCGCTGTTGGCCGCCTTATCACGTTTGATACGAGTGTGAGTGGAGCGCGGAAGCATGCCGTACTCCGCAGTCACCCAACCAGCACCCGTGCCTGCCAACCATTGTGGGGCTTTGGATTCGTAGCTGGCGGTGCAAAGAACTTTGGTTTTCCCAAACTCTACCATTGCAGAGCCTTCCGCGTATTCAGCAACATTCGGTGTGATTTTGATTTGTCTTAGTTGGTCGAATAAGCGGCCGTCGCTGCGCATGGGGACTCCTTGGAAATGGGGGGATGAAAGAGTCCTCAATTTAGATTCTTGGCAGAGGAATTGTCCATCTTTTCTTTGTATGAAACGAGAGCGTTATAGATTTTTTCGGCCAGATCTTTTTGATAGTCCTTACGTTGCAGGCGTTGCGCTTCGCGGGGATTGGAAATAAAGCCAATCTCAATTAATACAGCCGGCATTGAGGTTTTTGAGATCACATAAAATGGGGCCTGCTTAATGGTCGCCTGCATCGCATTTTCATCGTTTTCCCAAATGGTTGTTAAAGCTTTGGTCAAACGCAGACTGGAGTTCATACGATTTTGTCGGCGCAGGTCTTCGACGATTGCGGCAACGTCGCCCTTTTTTGAAAGCTCGTCGCCACCCGAAAGATTGTGGAGATCGCGGGCATTGGCGAGTGCCTGATTTTCCTGGTTTGCCAGAAACAAAGCATCTTCATCAGCCGGCAGGTTGTTTTGAAAGAAAAATTCCACTCCGCGGGCGCGCTGATCCAGAGCCGCATTGGCGTGCAGGCTTACATATAAATCGGCCTCAGCCTTTTCCGCCATTTTGACCCGGTCAGGAAGGGAGATGGCGCGATCATTATCGCGGGTCATGGTGACTACGAAATGAGGGTCTTCGCTGAGCAGGGTTTTAAGTTTGCGAGCCACAGTCAAAACAAGGTCGGCCTCTTTGATTGAGTTATAGACAGCCCCCTTGTCCGTTCCACCATGGCCCGGGTCCAATACGATATGGAATGTAGCAAAAGCAGGGGATGCCCAGGCTCCAGCTAATAGGGAACACAAAATCTGTTTCAATCTGATAGAGGTCATTACTATAAGTAGAATTTCTTGAATAAATTCTGTCGAGTCCAGTCGCTGGGGGAGGGCCGACAATTGGCGTTTTCCGTATAATTTCTCGACAGAGGTTTAGTGTCGGGCTCCATTTAATTGGACCTGAACATAATCTTGGTCTGGCACCGCGATTGCTTTAGTACTAAAGCAACCCCCCCTTGCGGCCAGGATCCTCCCCCCCCAATCCTGGTCGCTTTTTTTTTGCCCAAAATGCATATATCCTATTGCCTGTTAACAGCTTAAGGAGACATTCATGCATTTCAAAACTTTGGGTATTCTGCTTGTTGCAGCTTTGATGACAACGACAGCGACAAGAGCACTGGCACAAGACAAACAAATTGAAGCGGAAGAAGCTATAGCGGATGCAGAAGGTGCAAAAGCTGAGGCTGCCGAAGCGAAACGCCGTGCAGAGGAAGAGCGTAAGACTCGCGAAAAAGCACGCACTGAAGCTCAATCAGCTATTAATAAGGCTCGCTCAGCAGAAGCTGAAGCGAAAAGAGATCAGGCGACAGCAGAGCGCGACGTAGCTAAGTTTAAAGCGGAAGCTGCTGGTTTTGATCGTGATCAAAAGAAAGCTGAAAAAGACCAGGCTGAAGCAACAGCTCGCAGTAAAACAGCTGCCACTCAAATTGAAAAAGCCAAAAAATCCCGTGACGACGCGATGGAACTGAAAAAAACAGAGGAGAAAAAAGCCTCTGATATGATGTCTCAAGCGAAAGACATGGAAAAACAGGCACAAGCTGCTACGGAAGCGGGTCAAAAAGCCAGCAAGGAAGCAGAAGTTGCCAAGCTGGAATCTGCGAAAGCAAACCAAAATCTTTCAAAAACAAAATTGCTGGTTGAAAAAGCGGTGGCTGAATCCAAAGCTCGCGATGCCAAAGCAAAATCAGAAATCGCTCGTGCAGATGCTGAAAAAGCAAAAGCTGAAGCAGAGATGACTCGATTGAAAGCTCAGGAAGAGCAAGCTAAAGCAATGATTGATAAAACAGAGTCAGAGCTGAAGTCCGCAACTGAAGAGACGAAAAAATTGAGCTCTCAGGTTGAAGATGAGCGCAAAAAATTGAACGACATCAAAAAAGATGAAGCGAAGGTGACTCAAACGGCGGCTAAAGCGAAACAAGAGCTTGAAAGCAACCGTATGAAGTACCGTCAAGAGGAAGCAAAATCCTCTCAAGAGCTGGCTCGTGCAAGAAAGTCCATCGAGGACAACGAAGCGGCTGCTAAACACGCTGATGCTGAACTTGAAAAATACAAAGCAAGTGCTGAAAAAGCCAAAGCAGAGTTGGAACAAGTTCAAGACCGCGTAGAAGAAGCAAAGAACAAAGCGGAAGACGCTAAAATCCGCGCTGAAACTGCAAAAGCCCAGGCTGAAGCTGCTGACGCTCAGTTGGAAGCTGCGAAAATCAGAGCAGGCAGCCAAGGTGTGGATCTTTCTGCACCAGCTGCGGCTCCAGCAAAGAAAAAGAAAAAGTAATTTAAGCGAAATCAAAACTGAAAAACCCGGCTCATCGCCGGGTTTTTTTATTTCATCTTCATAGCGTAGCCGGTGTACGCAATCATTGGTGACTTTGAAAATGTGAATTTGAAATCCCTCGGCACCTCGCCGGTGCGGATCAGACTCCAGATCCCTTTTTGCATGAATACAGGGCGAATGCCGCGAATCTCGACGTCGTGCAATCCCGTTTCTTTCATCCATTTGGTCAGATCTTTGGGTTTAATAAACAATGAATACACATGGTAGTCATCGGGAGTGTTCTTAACAAACCACTCCATGGATTTAATCACCACCAGGTTGGCCAGTTGGTTCTTATTGAAAGTGTTAAAGAAAAACAAGCCACCGGGCTTTAAAATCCGGGAGGCTTCAGCCAGTACTTTTTGTGGCTCTGAAACATGTTCCAGCAGATCCATTGCGCAGGCGACATCGAAACTGTTATCAGGAAAAGGAACCTGATAAACATCGCCGATTTGATAGTGCACGGAATGTGTGTGGTCGCGGCTTTCGGCAACCTTCAAGCTTGAGTCCGACAGGTCAATTCCGGAGACATGATGCCCGGCCGCTGCCAAATCGTTGGATAGAAAGCCACCGCCGCAACCCATATCCAGAATTTTGGCGGACTTTCTGCCAATAAAACGTTCGATGGTTTGTAGTATCCAGGGCATTTCCAGCTTGTGCTGATTTCTGAGCAGTGCAATTGGATCGTCCTGCGCCTCGTACCAGCGCTCCGCCAAAAGATCGTAAGCTTTGTTGTTGATGATTTCATTGTCTGCTTTGGCCAGATCCAATTCCATAATGTACCCCTGGTGTTTTTAAATCAGACTGCGAAACTCTCTGGCCGTCGGCAAGATCCAGTGGCAACTTGCAAGTTTGCGGTGTAGATTCTTTTAAAAGAGGTGTGCATGAACAAAAAAATTTTCGTAACTGTGATTGTTGTTGGTTCCATGGCGCATGCGCAAGGATACAAGTGTTTTCAAAAAGTTTCAGAAACAGAACGCCGGGAAATCGTAGCTAAATTTATGGCCAAGGAATACCCGGAATTTAAAAAGAAGTTTGCGGATTTCTGTAAGAAATATTCCGAGACCGTATCTTGCAAGACGGAAACTGTTTCTTTGAAAAAGGCTCCCCAGCATATGTCAGGAATTGCCCGCCAAAGCCCTTGTGCTGAAGTCATGCGAATTGATTCTGGCAATGATACGACCATCTATTCAATGGACGACAAAACCGCACCTAAACGTATGTAAAGGCGCAGGTAAAGACGTGTGGGCATGATCTTTATCAGGTCCACTATGTGAATCGCAACTCCCTCTCTAGAATGTTGATTAAATCTCAACAGAAAGAGGAGTTATGGTTAAGGCAATGGTTTTGACTTTGGCGGTGGCTTTCACGTTCAGTGCTTATTCAAGCGATTCTTTTGCAAAGGATTCTTCCAAAAAACAAGTCACTAAAAGCATGGCTCCGGAAACTCCAGAGCAGGAGTTGCAGGCTTTAAAAGAAGGCAACCAGCGTTTTGTTGCCGGGACTTTAAGAAATCACGACTATCGCTATCAGATAGACAAAACCAAAGATGGCCAAAAACCTTATGCGGTGGTTTTAAGCTGTCTTGATTCACGCATTCCGGTTGAGGTGGTATTCGATCAAGGGATCGGGGAGCTGTTCGTAGCCCGTGTCGCCGGTAATATTGAAAACAACGATATCCTTGGCAGCATGGAATTTGGAACCGCAGCCATGGGAGCAAAACTGGTCGTGGTCATGGGGCATACCAAGTGCGGTGCCGTCAAAGGTGCTTGCAACAATGTGAAGCTGGGGCATTTGACCGCCTTGCTTGATAAGATTCAACCGGCAGTCCGACAAGTCAAAAAATCCACATCGGGTTTCAATCCGGAATCCTATGATCATGTGGACTTGGTTTCTGAAGAAAACGTAAAGCAAACCGTGGCCCGCATTCGCAAAAGCAGTGAAATCATCCGTAAGCTTGAGGAAGAAGGAAAGGTTCGCATCGTGGGCGCGATGTATGATATTTCCACAGGCAACGTGAAGTTCATGGATATGCCATCAAAGTTGGCTGACCTTCACTAAAACCTCAAAGCTGTTCTTAATGCAAAGTACTGGCTGTCGTCGGAGTTCGTGGACTCTTTGATAAAGGCTCCGGCGGCAGTGTTTGGCATGCCCTGAATCTTAGGTTTATTTTTTACGGATGTCTTCGCAAAATTGCAAAGTGTAGGATTGATGCCCATGTTTGAATGTCACAGGTTGTCCTGAGGTCATTTGCGCAGGACTGAACTGCAGTGTCGATTGAGCTTTTTTTGAAACCAAATCCGCCCGCGGTCGGCCGCCATTATCCAGATGAATTTCCATGCCCCATTCCAGATATTCAAGATTATAGGTAACTGTGCCGTTTTGCAGGCGCCCCTGTTGCGTGCGCATTTTGTCTTTTTTAAAATTGATGCATTCAGGTTTAAAGCTGACTTCACTGACTTTGGTTTGCACGCCGTCAAAGGGGCGGTTTTTTTGATCCACATCCCAAAGAATAACAAATTTGCTTTGTGCGTGCAGCTTATCGAGTTCGGTGTTCACATCGGCATTGAAGGACTTCATCAAAGGATCTGTGAAACGGCTGATTAAGTTGGCAGACGCCTCACGAATATCGCTTGAGATATTGGCTTTACCGCAATCCGGGTGAGGGGATGCCGAGGAGGCAATTCCTGGAATATTGATGCAGGCAAAGTTGGATCCAAAACTGACGTGGTAAAACGGCGCTTTTTTAAGGTTCACATCCGCCGCCGTACCCATGGAGTTAAGCAGTCCTTTGACTTCAAGATTTGGAGTCATCAGTGGCGAGCCCGAGTTGCCCTTCATGGTTTCACAAGGAACCATGGCGATGATCGGACTTTTGACACCGGTAAAGAAGGGATTCGCCAAAGAGTTCTGAACGGCCGGGCAGGAAACCTTGCGCAAAATTCCCGTACCCTTGTCGGTCGGATCGATTTTGTACAACGTCAAAACTTCGCCATCAGAGATGCCAGATGTATTGATTGGTGCCGAGAGGCGAGGGGCTTTTTTGGAAAGCTTAAAGAAAGCCCAATCCGGAGTCAGAGCCGTGTCCTTCAGTGCCGGGGAGACCCATTTGATTTGCTCGCAGTCACCATACTCTTCGTCGCGTGAACGGGAGGCGGGGAAAGTGACAGTGATGCGTCCCTTGCAAGAGGTTTCATTTTGGCGAATGTCTTCAGGGATACAGTGCAGGTTTGTTGCGACAATGTCGTCAGCGACCAAAACACCGGTGCAGACTGATTTTCCATCATAGTTTAATCCGACAACGGACTCCGGGCAGGAATCGGGGCTTTCACACGTGACTTTATAGATGGATTTAGCCGCCACCGGTTCCAGTATCAAAATGAGAATGGAAAATATCACGCTGCTTTTCACACTGAACTTATCGGCGCAATAGCGCTCCCCCAAGAGGAGGTTGCCCGAGTTTAAAGAGGCGCAAGATCGTCTCTGATGCCGCCGAAAATAGTCTGCGGTGAAATTCCAGATTCTTTCGCCAGGAAATCATCTCCGCTTTGTTTCCAACTAACAAATTCAGTGAATCAAGTTGATTCACTTTGTACCCACGTCACCTTGTGCACGCGGATTGCAACATAATCCTTCAGGCAAACGAAGTCTTCCTATTCACGTCCCCTCAAAGGAGAGAAACCATGGCCACACCTATTCCCTATGTTATTGAAAGCACCGCAGGCGGCGAACGTTCCTATGACGTTTACTCGCGCCTGCTAAAGGACCGGATTCTTATTCTGGGTAGCGTTGTTACCGATGAGGTCGCAAATGCTTTGATCGCCCAGATGTTATTTCTGGAATCAGATAACCCCGAGAAAGACATTCATCTATATATTAACTCACCGGGTGGATCGGTATCGGCGGGGCTCGCGATCTATGATGTTATGAACTATATCAAGTGCGATGTGGCGACTTATTGTATTGGCGTTGCGGCCAGTATGGGTTCGTTTCTTCTTTCAGCCGGGGCCCAAGGAAAAAGATTTTCCATGCCCCATAGTCGCATCTTGATTCACCAGCCGCATTTAGGTGATGGCGGTATCGGCGGACAGGTGAGTGATATTGAAATACACGCCCGTGAGCTTGTGCGCTCAAAAAAGCAATTGATTGATCTCTATGCCCAACACACCGCTCAAAGTGCCAAGATTCTGACGAAGCTGATGGAGCGCGATCATAATATGACGGCACTGGAGGCAAAAGAACTGGGTCTGATTGATGGTGTGATTGAATCAAGAAAGAAAAGTATTCTAAAAAAGGCCGGATAAAGAAAAGGGACCTCAGCGAGGTCCCTTTGTAGCTTTTAAGTAATAGCAGATTGCTGAGTCTGCTGGGATTCGGCCTCTCCGCCACCACGGTAGTACACCGTTTGTGTAGGGTACGCGAACTCGACACCTAGTTCTTTGGCGATCTTTAAGATCTCGATAAAGATATATTGCTGCTGTTCCAATTCTTCCGGGCCCGTGAAGACCTGCAGATGGAACTGCACTAGAACATTTAACTGAGAATCCGCATAACCGTTAAAGTTCACCACTACGGTCTCGGGATTCACCGTGCTGTCCTGTTTGATGCAGTAGCGGACACGGTCACAAAATTCTTTGATTTTATCCGGCGGCGTTTCGTAGGCGATGCCGATAATTTGACGAACGCGACGGAAAGGGCGCACTCCCATGTTGTCGATGGTTTCTTTGGCCATCATGGCGTTAGGTACTGTGATGACCGAGTTATAGAATGTGCGGATGCGTGTGGAGCGGAAACCCACTTCCTCCACGGTGCCTTCCATGTCTTTCACTTTCACCCAGTCACCCACCTGAAATGGAGTGTCGAAAAGAATCGTGATCGAGCCAAACAAATTGGCGGCCGTGTCTTGAGCTGCCAACGCCAATGCCAAACCCCCAAGACCCAGACCGGCCATCAAGGACATCACGTTAAGGCCAAAGCTTTGCAGGATCATCAGGAAGCCCAGAATAACAACCAGGAATTTGATTGCCTTGGTGGCAAACGGAACCAGATTGTCGTCCATCTTGCTTTCTGTTTTTGCAGCGATATCCGCAAAGACATAACCCATGGCATCGACCATATAATAGACGATGCGAATGATATGAAAGCCCATGAAGCCCTTTAAAAGGTATTCATAGTAAGTTACGAACTTGCCAGCAAGCTCAAGAGCATCATCCAGGGCGAACAGCAACAGGATGATCAGGATCCAGGCCAGGGGGCGTTCGATTTCAAAGCGGAAGAGGTAATGGGAAAAACTCTTCGCGTATCTTTTTGCGATGGGGTTGTGCTCTTTAAACAGTTTCAACAGCCATTGCAGGCCCGGACGAATAACGAATGCCAGGCAAATGCCCAATGCCAGGATGACCCACTTCCACGTGGGCATGACGATGTAGGTTTTTTTTAGAAACATAGCCAATTCAAGGGAGAATAACTGCAATTCTTCGAATAAAAACTTTTCCATGAAAAATCCTTGCCAATTAGTTCATGTGGAGGTCATGACCCGTGTAGATCAGTGCCAGGATGATGATACCTAAAACAATACGATAATAACCAAAACCGCGGAAGCCATAACGGCTGACGATGCCGATAAAGAATTTGATCGCAATCATCGCCACGATAAATGAAACCACCATGCCGACCAGAAGTAAATTGATCTGTTGTGGTTCAATGGTTTTATAAATTTTCAAAAGCTTGTACAGAGTGGCTGCAGCCATGGTTGGCACCGCCAAAAAGAAGGAAAACTCCGCAGCTTCCTTTTTGTTCATTCCCAAAGTCAAACCACCCATGATTGTTGCGCCCGAGCGGGAAACTCCGGGGATCATGGCGATGGCTTGAAAAAGCCCCAGCTTCGCGGAGTCCTTATAATTAAGGTCATTTGTGGTTCGGCCGACTGAAGTTAAATGCGCAAAGTACTTGTCGGACCACACCAATACGAAGCCTCCGGCAATCAAAGACCATGCAACGACTTGAACGCTGCCTAGCAGGTGTTCGACTAAATCTTTTGCCAAGAAACCAATAATGGCGGTTGGCAGAAAGGCCACGAACAGTTTTTTATAGAAGTTCCAGTTTGGCAAAAATCGTTTCCAGTACAATACCAGAACAGACATGATGGCGCCGAATTGAATGATAACTTCAAAGGCTTTCGTAAATGCGCTGTCCTCAATACCCATCATGGAGCTGGCAATGATCATGTGACCGGTGGAGGAGATCGGGAGAAACTCCGTGATTCCCTCTACAATTCCTAAAATAATCGCGTGCATAAAATCCATGGGAGTCCTTCGAGTTTCAGTGTTGATAATCAGCCCGCAATATTCTTGTAAGCTTCACTCTGCGGTTCAACTTTCGATCACGCGTGTCATGAAAATAAGCTGTAGTTTAAAAAAAGTATGGTGTTCGTAAAAAATCCGAATATGATTTTCGTTAACCACGGAGGGAAAAATGAAACGTGCATTATTAATGGGTGCAATGTTGGTTGGATCTCAAGCATTCGCAGGGGAATACTTGGTCAAGTACAACAACACGGGCGCTCTAAACCTATTGAATTCAATGTCCTTAGTTAAGGTATCAGCTTTGAATGTGATGGATCACAACGAAACTGCAAGCCTTGTGAAAGTTGACATCAGAAAACAACAAGAAGCTGAAGTTTTGGCGACTCTTTTGTCGCAACCAGGCGTTGAGTACGTAGTACCAAACGCAAGAATGAAAGCTTTCACTCACTCTGTTGACGCTGCTGCTTTGAAAGAGCAATGGGCTATGGGCAAAGTGAATGCTGAAAAAGCATGGCAACGCGCTGGCAACAAAGGTAGCAAAAACATTATCGTTGCTGTTATCGACACTGGTGTTGATTACACTCACCAAGCTTTGTCGCCAAATATGGTTCCGGGCTACAACTTTAAAGACAAAAACAATGATCCAATGGACAAAACGTCTTACCAAAACCCAGGTCACGGTACTCACTGTGCTGGTGTGATTGGTGCGACTGGTTTGGTTGATGGTGGTATCGTTGGTATCGCTCCAAACGTTTCCATGATGCCTCTTCGCTTCTTGGGCGAAAACGGTTCTGGTGACTTGAACGATGCTATCAAATCTATCGACTACGCGATCGAAAAAGGCGCGCAAGTGATCTCTGCTTCTTGGGGTGCAACTATTCCAAGAAATCAAGCGATGCCACTTGTTGAGGCTGTTAAACGTGCTGACGACAAAGGCGTGATCTTCGTAGCAGCGGCAGCGAATGATGGTAAAAACAATGACAGCACTGAAGTGTATCCGGCAAACAACGGTTTCCCGAATTCAATCACAGTGGCTGCATCTGGTCCGTCTGACGCAAAACCATCTTGGTCTAACTACGGGACAGCAACTGTTCACGTAGCAGCTCCAGGTGAAGAAATCATGTCAACTTTGCCTAAAAATAAGTATGGCAACTTGTCTGGTACTTCAATGGCGACTCCACTTGTTTCTGGAATCGTGGCTTTGTTGAAATCTCAGGACCCTTCTTTGACGGGTGCTCAGATCCGCGCGATCTTGCAAACGACTGGTGCTAAAGTTTCCATCCAAACAGCTTGTAACTGCCGTGTTGATGCTTTCAACGCAGTAGACGCTGTAATGGGTAAGAAAATGGTCGTTGTTCCAGCTGCAGCTACTTTGAGCGGCAATGAAACACTGAACCTGGCTATTCTGAACGGTAAAGCTCCATTCAAGTACACAAGCTCAAACGCTTCTGTAGCTTCTGTTTCTGACGCGGGTGTTATCACTGCTGTAGCTAACGGTACAACAGCGATCTCTGTAACAGATGCTGAAGGTAAAACGGCTTCTACATTGGATATCAATGTAGGTAAAAAAGCTTCTCAAAATCCAGGCAATCCAGGTAACCCAGGTAATCCGGGTGACCCAGGTGATGGTTCTTGCCCAATTGGTGATCAATCAATGTGCGATATCATCTGCCAAATCAAACCTGATCTTCCATTCTGCCAAAAGTAATTGGAACATAAGAGTTTGAACTCAAGGAAGGGCTCCAAATCGGAGCCCTTTTCTTTTTTGTTGTGTCCGCCCAAATATTTCTTAATAATTAGTGTCATATGAAAAGAAAACCTTGGGCCATTATCGTTCTTGCACTTCTACATATCATCGCCCCTCTAGGAAGTTTTATCTTCAATGCCATCCGGGCAGGGCGCACCTTCGAAGCACAGTGGTATTTTTGGACAAAGATTCTGCCTCCAGCATTCATGCTTATCTATGTATGTTTGCCGATCATGGCAGGGATCTTCATTTACCTGTGTAAACGTTGGTCTTATTGGGCATATCTGGCATGTTTGGCGATAATTTTCGTCACCAACGTGATGGCCTTTATGGCCAACATGACGTGGTTGAATTTCTTCTATTTGATTGTTGTCCTGTTGGTGGATCTGTTGGCGGTGGCTTACTTTGTTGTGCCGGCAGTTCGTCAGGTTTACTTCGATCCACGCATGCGTTGGTGGGAAGCAGCTCCGCGCTTTGTCTTTAAAAATGCGGTGACTGTGAATGGCTCCGAAGGCGAGATCAGCAACATCTCCAAAGGTGGGGTGTTCATCAACACGGGTTTGAATCTTTTCGAAGATCAAAGCGTGAATTTGGAATGGCTGTTTGAAGGTCAAAATTATAAAGCATTGGGCACAGTGGTATTTAAGAATAAAACAGGCTCCGGCTATGGTGTTCAGTTTAAAGAAGTGGATTCCAATGCCAGCGTGAAAAGTCTTTGCAATACCCTGAAGTCTCGTGGCCAAATGGTTCCTGAGCGTTTGCCAGGACCTGAAGACAGCTTCGGTGTTTGGCTTAAGAAAGTTCTCACGAAGCGTGAGGGCCTTATCCCTAAGAAATAGGATCCAGTTACATGTCATTTTATTCGCAAAGTTTCCCGCATTTGAAAGTCTCTTTAAAGAAACATCAACTGTGGGTCACTTTGGATAATCCCGAGCAAAGTAATGCCATCACCTATGAGATGGTGGGCTCTTTGACTCGGGTTTTGCGTTTTGCGGACTTTGATAGCGAAGTTCGCGTGATAGTTCTGACGGGCGAGGGTGCGAACTTTTGTGCCGGTGGGGATGTAAAAGCCATGGAAAACAAAACCGGAATGTTTGCCGGCGACTCCAACGAACTTCGAATGCGCTATATCCACGGTATTCAGCAGATTCCCAAATGCATTGAAGAGCTTTCAACTCCCATGATTGCCATGGTGAACGGCGCTGCCATCGGGGCGGGCTGTGATCTGGCGATGATGTGTGATCTGCGTGTGGGCTCTGAAAAATCAAAATTTGGTGAGACCTTTGTAAAATTGGGTTTGGTTCCCGGAGATGGTGGCAGCTTCTTTTTGCAAAGAGTGATCGGTTATTCCAAAGCGATGCAAATGTCTCTGACCGGGGATTTGGTTTCCGGTGAAGAGGCCTTCAAGTGGGGCCTTGTGAATTACTACGTGAGTGGTGATTTGGTGGCAGAAACTGAAAAGATCGCCGATAAAATCTCCTCCAATGCGCCGGTTGCGGTGCAAATGACTAAAAAACTGATGAAGTCCGCGTATCTTCATGATGCAAATGCAGTCCTGGAGCAGGCGGCGGCTTATCAGGGAATCACGCAAAGAACTCAGGATCACTTTGTCGCACTTAAAGCGATAAAGGATAAAAAATCCCCTGAGTTCACTGGCAACTAGATTCATGGATGTTCAGTCTTATTTGGCGAAAAAAGAAAAGCTAAAGTCAGAAGCACCTGTATATCGGGAGCTTTGTGATGATTGTGTGCAGCCCAAATTCAGCTGTTACTGCGAACATGTTAAGAAGTTTGATCCGGGAATGGATGTGGTCATCCTGATTCATCCGATCGAGCTTCGTCGCAGAATCGCCACGGGACGCATGTCACATTTGGTTTTAAAGAATTCCTATTTAATCCGCGGGCAGGATTACTCCAATAACGTATTGGTGAATCAGCTTTTACAGGATCCCACTCGCCACTGCATGATGCTGTATCCGGGAAAAAACTCCGCAAATTTAAGTGAAATGGAAGCTAAGGAAAAAGCCACTCTGGTGCCTGAGGGCAAGCGATTGACCTTGTTTGTAATTGATGGAACCTGGGCCACGGCGGTGAAAACCATTCGCCAAAGTTTGAATCTGCAGACGATCCCCAGAATTTGTTTTTCTCCGGATAAGCCCTCTAACTTCAGGGTGCGCAAGCAGCCCAAGGATTTTTGCTATTCCACCATTGAGGCGATTCATCAGACAATTGAACTGGCCGGCGACGTTGTGGGTTTTGACGTGAATTCCCGTCGTCACGATGATCTTTTGTATGTGTTTGAAAAAATGGTGGAGCGCCAGATTGAATGCGCCCAAAGTGGTGAGGCGAAACCACGACACCTTCGTTACAGCCGGGACCTGAAAAGGAAACTCGGTCTTACGGGGAAGGTGTTTTAGTTTTTTCTATCTGCTCAAGGATCTGTTCACGCGTCAGCGATCTCATCGCGGCCCTGCGGATATAGAAAATTTCAGCCAGCATATAGACGATCAAACTTACGGTAAGGCCGACACCTTTTAGCAGGGCCCACGCACTTGTGCTCCAGTAAAAGGCCGCCCAAACGGCAAGTCCAGTGTGGATCGCAAAAAAGATCCCCATTCTAAAAGTCATTCCGCTCATTCGGGATTTCATAAATTCTGGAAGCTTTTGACCTTGCTGCTCAGCCAGTACGACGATCAGTGGTTTCTTCATTAAAACTGAAATCCACAAGGCCACCGCAAACACGGCTTCCATGAGGGCCGGCTGAAGTTTAAACCAGATGCCCTCGTCAGAAAGCAAAGAGACGCCACCCAGAACTAAAAGCAAGCCATTGCCGATCCAGGTGATTTTTTGCACTTTCTTGTGCTTGTAAAGTTCAAAGCAGATTTCGCCAACACCAAACACCATGCCGGCGATAAGACCCGCGATGGTGCCGTAGTATTCCTCGATAACGGTGAAGGCGATGACTGGTAAAAGCCCTGCAAAAAAGACGGCAAGGGCCTTGGATTTGGCAGAGTCCTGGGACATTAAAGTGTGCCCTCGAAATTCACTGGTGTGCCGGAATGCGCTTCCACGATTTCTCCGTGAGCCATTGCCAGTTTTCCGGAAACCACAGTGTGGGTCACCCAGCCGGTAACTTGCATCCCATGGAACGGAGTCCAACCACAGCGGCTGGCGATCATGGAGTTGTCGATGGTCATTTGTTTTTTCATATCCACAATCGTCACATCGGCATCAAAACCTTCGCGCAGGCGTCCTTTGTTTTTCACATTGAATACGCGGCACGGATTTTCGGTCACCAGCTCTACAAATTTTTGCAAAGACAGACGGCCTTCGTTGACGTGATTTAGCATGATCGGCACCAGAGTTTGCACGCCGGGAACGCCAGAGGGGCTTGCTGGATAAGGACGATCTTTTTCCTCACGTGTATGAGGTGCGTGATCAGATCCGATCACATCCACGGTGCCATCCTGAAGGGCTTTCCAAAGGCGGTCCATGTGGCGCTTTTCGCGGATCGGAGGATTTTGTTGGGCATAAGTTCCCAAACGGTCATAGCAGTCAGGTGCATACAGTGTCAGATGTTGGGGCAACACTTCAACAGTGGCGATGTCTTTGGAGTTTTGCAGAATATCCATCTCTTCAGCGGTGGAAACGTGCAGAACGTGAATTTTACGGCCGGTCTTGCGGGCAAGTTTCAGCAGGCGATTCGTTGAGCTGACTGCTGTTTCAACGTCTCTCCAAACGGGGTGGTAGTGAACATCGGCCATGTCGACGGCGATATGGCGGCGTTCGCGCAGGCGCATCTCGTCCTCGCTATGAACGATAACTCGACGATGGCCCTGATTTAAAATATTTTCCAGGGTCTCATCGTCTTCGACCAACAGGGTCCCTGTGGAACTTCCCATGAAGATTTTGATACCGGAGCAATGGGGCAGGATTTCAAGATTCTGCAGAATGTTTACGTTGTCATGGCCGGCGCCAACAAAGAAAGCGTAGTTGGCGTGAGCGCGGTTTTTAGCCAGGTTCAGTTTGTCGTGAAAGTGTTGGACGGTGGTTGTTGCCGGATTGGTGTTGGGCATTTCAAAGATGCTGGTAACGCCACCCAGAACGGCCGCTTTGGTGCCGGTTTCCAGATCTTCTTTGTGAGTAAGGCCTGGTTCGCGAAAGTGAACCTGGCTGTCGATCACGCCGGGTAAAACATGAAGTCCAGTTGCATCGATTATGCAGGGGGCAGTATCAAAAATTTTTTCACGAATCTTGGTGATGCGGCCATTGGTGATTCCGATGTCGGCCTGCTGTTCAATCATGCCGTTATTGGACGGGTGGGGAAGTAAACAGGTTCCGCCTCGGATTATAATATCGTACATCTAACACCTCTTCAGTGGGACTGTACCACCAGACTGGTTCAAAGGTCCAGCGTTGACGAGGTCTCGCTGATAGGCGAGAATTTGGATTGTGACAATAGACCAACTTCTTCATTTTATAAGCAAGCACAATGTGACCATCATTGAAGGCTTAATTGCAGTTATTATTCTGCTGGGTCTTTTCGTGGGTTACCGGGGATTTTTTGGCAAGAAGGACGTGGATTCCGGCTTGGGCGGGGGGCTTGATGCTTCTCAGCTTGAAAAGACCCTGCAAAAGATTCTGGAGAATCAAGCACCAGTAAAAAAATCCGGCGATGCCGCTTTGGAAGAAGCCTTTAAAGAGGGCGGAGCGGAAGGTCACCCAGAATCACCTCAGGAAGTTGAGCAGCTCAAAGTAAGTTTGAGTGAAAACATTAAAGAGCTGGAAGTTTTGCGTGCGCAACTACAGATCTCCGAGAAAAAAGTTGCTGAGCTACAAGTTTCAGGTGAAGCGGCGCCAGCAGCAGGGGCTGCGGCAGCTGTCGATACCACGGAACTTGACAACAAGATCAAAGATCTTGAGGCGCGTCTGGCTGAATATGAGATTATCAGCGAGGACATCGCAGATTTATCCAGATACAAAGAAGAGAATGAACAGCTTAAAACTGAGATCACAACTCTAAAAGAAAGCCCTGCCTCCGCTCAAGCTTCGGCGGGCGAGCCCGCTCCGGTACCGGTAGCGGAGCCAGCGGTTGAACCTGCGGCTCCGGTTGCGGAAGTTGAGCCGACTCCGGAGCCAGCGGCTGAGACGATTGGTGATTCAGGTTTAAGTGAAGCGGATGTGGATGCGGCCCTTGCGGCGGCTCAAGCGGAGGCCGAACTCAATGCGGCAATGGCGGAAGCTGAAGCCACTCCGGCAGAGGCACCGGCAGAACCAGAAGTGGCAGCGGCGCCAGCACCAGAACAAGCTGTTCCACCTGCACAAGAAGAGTCGATCATTGATGATGAGTTGATGAAAGAGTTCGCGGCAGCGGTTGAAGGTCAAAAGAACAAAGCCCTGGATAGCGCTGCTGAAAAAGCAGGTAAAGGCGAGCAGGCTGCTGGTAAGACTGATGAAGACGCCAAGTTGATGGATGAGTTTGAAAACTTCGTTAACAAAAAAAGTTAGGTCATCATGAATACAAAAATCCTGTTGCCCGTTTTGCTTATAGGTTTTTCTTCAAGTGTTTTCGCAGCCAAATCCGTGCCTTCACCTGATGCTTTAAGTTCCGCGATGGAAGTCCTGAATTTGCCTGGTGAAAATCGTCGTATGGCGATCGATGGCAACCCTAAGTTCTATGATTCATTTATCTCTTTGGCATTCAGTGAAAAGCAACCCATGAACCTTCGTTGGAAGGCTTTGATGGGGGCGGCGGAATCCAAAAAGCTTGAGGCGACGGCGGATCTTTTGAAGGCCGGCTCCCATGATCAGTGGTACATGAGAAACGCAGCCTTGGTTGCGTTGTCTGAAGTGAACCCGATCCAAGCAGAAAAGCTTGCTCAAAAACTAATCAAAGACAAAGCCCTGGTGGTTCGTTCTGCCGCGGTGGAAGTTCTTGGTAAAAACATGACAGCCGAGACCCGCGATCTTTTGTGGGAAGAGTTGAACAAGGACTACAACTTTAAAAACAAACAAAGTCTTTGGGTTCGTCATCAAATCGTGGAGCAGTTGTCCAAAAAGCCAATGGACCATGAGTTGAAATCCTTTGCAGGGTTGTTGACGGATAACGACGACCGGGTGCAATTGCCGGCGGTTCGCGGTTTACAAAAACTGACGGGCGTGAAGCTGGGCGAAAACAAGCTAAAGCAAAATGAGCTTGTGAGTCTTTGGAAAGACTACGTCAAAAAAGAAAAGCTCTAATATAATCCAAATATGTAACATAAAAAAGGCAGCCACGGGGCTGCCTTTTTTCGTTCTTAACTAAGCTTTCGAAGCCAGCTTGTTATCCAAAGAGAATCTTCCGCCACCGTAGCAGGCAAAGAAAATGAAAACGAACATATAAAGGAATGCGAGTTCTTTGATTTTGAATGGGTCGGCCGCGTGGATAAAGACGCCAGCCACGAACATCGTGAATGCCAAAAGGATTCCCACCGGGCGAGTGAAAAGTCCCAAAGCAAGTAAGACCCCTCCGGCAAATTCAGTTAATGCGGCGGCGTAAGCAAAGAGTGCTGGCATCGGAAAGCCAACCGATTCAACTCCAGCGATCATTTGCTCAGAGATCGGGAATTTACCCATACCGTGAGCAAAGGCCATAACCAAGCCCGCAAAAAGACGAAGCAGCAGGATGCCGATCTGACCTGTTTGGCCGGTGTTATTCGCAAAAAGAAAGCTTTTGATATTCATAGTAATGCCTTTCTGAAAATGCAGTTGATACGTTTAGGTTTTCGTTAATTGGTGACCGAGACAAGCAGCTTTATTGGTTGCTGTTATTGCGCAGCTCTTTTAAGCGCATCCATAACGACCAGCTCGCGCTCGATTCTGTAAAACAAAATCTTTTCTTCCAGGCCGTCGGACTCTTTCGGTTCAGGTGTGGAGAAGAAATCACGCAGGATTTCCATTTTCTTATCAATGGTCACACGAGTGGATTCGCGGCCATCAGCCGTGCCCTTGGCAAAAGTGAAAGTCAGTTTGTAGCGAATGCCACTGGATGGTGGTTTGTTCACATCAGGTGGCAACCAGCCATCAATGCCTTTGATGTATTCGGTTTCAATAACACCGGTGTCCTGATTTTCCTGAGCGATTGGGAATTTAATCACAGCGTGGGCTGCTCTCCAGACAGTGTCGTAGGGAGCGAAGAAGACTCTTTGTTTGTTGAATTTCGCCATTTGTTGATTGGCGGAGGGTCTTTTATCAAACAGGCTGCAACCAATAACAGTGCAGCCTGTGATAATCACAAGAGATAAGAGAATAGTTCTAGAAGTTAACCGAGCTGTGTGTGACATGTGTTGCAGCTTCGATCATAGCAGGGCCCATAGGCGCTTGTGAAGCCGTTTGTGAACCCAAAAAGTTCACTTCCCAACGCTTGTTGCCATTCAGAAGCGTGTCATTCGGGAAATTTGGAACCTTCATGTTCGTCACCCATTTGTCAGCGTAAACTTCCCAAGTCGGATTCATCAATTTCACTTTGTCAGCGCCTTGTTTGACTTCGATTTGGTTGGAGAACACTGCGTAAGTCGCAATTGGATTCACGCCATCAATTGTGTTGAACTGAGGCAAAATCAACTCTCGACCGCCACCAGTCACAGACGGGTTGCTGATCAAAGGCAAAACTTTCGGGGACGTCGTGCCTGCAAATGGAACGATCGCTGTGGAAACACGGTCAATGTCATTGCGAAGATCTTCGGTTTTAGTCAAAACCGCCAAAGCATTTGCTTCCATGCCTGGAACTGTTTTCAGAGTGATTTTTTGTCCACCATTCAGTTTTTTAACATCTGTTGGAAGCAAGAAGCCGGATTGGCCAGACAGCGCTGCTGCCATGAACGTCTCATCAGCACGGATTTGTGGGGCTACCAAAGTGTTTTTGGTCGTGAATTTTAACTCGTTCGTCGGAAGATCCACCGGTGTGCTGCTTTTAGAAAGATTCACGTCACGAACGGCACCTGCTGTCAGATCAAACACGTTCAGCATTTCGTATAGTTTTGCGCCACCGCGAACGCCGTCAACGACTTGTTTGAACGGGAAAGTACCGCGAGCCACAAACACGCGAGTCACGCCAGGCTGACCGAAGTAAATGCGGTAAGCAGGCTTATCCAAAGTCACAGTGAAAAGCGCGTATTTCTCGCTCTGTTTTGGCAAAGACAAGTTCGCCGGGATGTCCATTTCCTGACCCAAGGCAGAGATCTTGTCGTTTTGTGCACTCAACACAGAATCCATGTTGAAGGCGAAAAGCTGCATCTTCGTGAATCCTTGCATCACCAAGCCGAAGTCGATGTTGCCATCGCCATTTTTGATCGGAAGTCCTTGGGCAGTGCCTTTAACTTCAAATTGGTTCACGGTGTTTAGGGGGCGAAGTTTGAACGTCAAAGCTCCTGGCTCCACAGACATATAAGTCATGCGTACATAACCCTTGGCTTGGATTGTGATCGGCTGAGCCGTCGTCCAAGATACAGGGATCTCGATTTGACCCGCCGCGTCTGTTGTCAGGAGGTTTCCTTCAAACGGGGAGTTTAGTGCATCACCGATCAAAACTTGTGCGTCCGCCAATGCCACTCCGTCCATGCCTGTGACGGAAAGTTTGTTAGCGGCGACTTTGATTTGACGGTCAGAACCGCCTAAATCCGTGGGAATGGCGTGGTTGTTGGAGTTTGAACAACCCACCAAAATTGCTGGCAGTAGGGCTGCCATCATCAGTCTTTTCATATAATTATCCCTTCCCTGAGATTGAACATTATGTCCGAGTAATTATTCCAGTGTGATATGACAGGGAGGTCAAGACTAAAGACCGGGCCCCTTAGGATTTTCGAAAATCTTAAGATAACGCGAACGCAACATTTGACATAAGGACGCGATTCCAATAAAAATTGCGGCTCACGCGAAAGCGTTACGGTTGGTGGGGTAGCTCAGCTGGTTAGAGCAACGGAATCATAATCCGTAGGTCGGCGGTTCAAGTCCGCCTCTCACTACCAAATTTTTTCGTCTTATATGACGGAAATCATTTAAGAATCCCGAATACGAAATGTATGTCGGGATTTTTTTTTGGTTAGAGTTTTCGCAGCGTGGATTAGAGCAAGCTAAACTCACCAAAATCATCGAGCTTTCCAGTCATTGAAATGGATCTCGAAACCATTTATCAAAAACTCCTATTTATCTTTCGGCGCAAATGAGTTTGAAAGAAATGGAGTTTGATTATGTCAAAACCGTCGAAAGTACCAGCCAGCTATTCTCCTCGTGAAGAGGAATTACGTTATTACATCAAAGCCCCACAAGCGGGCAAAAAATCTTGGATTTTGATTTCTTATTATTTGCTAGCGGCGGATCGTAAAAAAAGAATCTATGTGAAACCAAACGCTGACTTATGTGCAAAGGTAAAGAAAATAAATTGTCGCCTCCTAAGCGGCACCATTGATGAAAATCAAGTCCGAACTCTTCTAGGCGATCTAATTCAAAAGCAATATGAGAGGTATGAGGTTCAATCCCGGGCCGTTAGAGATGCACGCCTATCCGAGATCAATGAAAAGCTCTTCGCTGCATACTGGGCGGAACGATACGCTCCAAGAACTAAGTTAAAAGATAAAACGTCTCCTCGATTGGATATAAAAAAAGCCCTTAGCATGATTGGGAATCTTAGCTTGCTAACAGCAAAAAAAATTGAATTAGAAAATGCTTTGGAGAAATACCAAACCAGACAAGCTGACCGCGCTACCTCAAGATTAAATGAGATGCTAAAATGGCTCGATAGAAAAGAGAATGGAGTTCCTTTGAGACTCGAAGCTCCTGCTCCCGAAATTAGAGAAATTCAGTACTGTACTTTGGAAGAATTTAGTAAAATTTTGGTTCACATTGAAGACGTAGAGCTAAAGTTATTCGCATCTGTATTGTTTGGTGCGGGTCTAAGAGTTGGGGAAGCTTTGGCATTGGGAGAGCATAATCTAAGAAATGGTGTTTTAAGAATAGCCCAGCAAATCGACAAAAGTGGCAAAAGGGTTCTTCCTAAAAAGAATTCTGTGGGAGATGTCGTTGTTGTCCCAGAGTTTATTAATTCTGTAAAACAATGGCTTAAGGTAGAGGACAAATTAAAGCTAAGATATAAGCTCTATGATTCACTATACGATGCCGCTAGAAAAGCATTTCCAAAAAGTGCTATAGGCCAAGTGGATCGTCGCTGGATAAGTCCCTGCGACATCCGCCACTCACACGCCATTTATCTCCTTGAAAATGGTGTCTCAATGACTCAAGTGGCTCAGAATCTTCGAAATGGCATCAAGGTATGCCAACAGTATTACACTGGGTTTGGTAATACGGACGGAACTATAGATCTAATAAAGAAAACCCTGGCGAAAGCTTCCTAGTAATTTATGATTACTCAATGACCAGTTATAGAAATCATCATTATGTGCCTCAATGGCACCAATACAACTTTCTGAAGCATTTGGCTGTCAAAAATTTTCATGTATTGGATCTATCCCGTGATTTTCTGTCCCTGCCGAATGGAAGCGTTAAGAGACTTTCTGAGTTTCGAGTTTCAGGGCCCTCAGGCTGTTTTGTAGAAAAAGATTTGTACACGACATTTTTCCCCGCCGGAATCAATACGGATATAGAAACGAGATTTTTTGGAAATGTCGATCAATTTGCTCCTAGTGCTCTCGCTGCGATTTTGAACTTTACGCATGAAGATTTTGATCCTGATTCATTTGAAAATTTCATGCGACATTTAAGTCTTCAGCGAATGAGAACTCCTAAGGGATTGTCGAATCTACAGAGGCGTTTGAATCTCATAGAAAATAATCAGGTTCTATTTCAGATGCAGAAGCTGCAAGAAATTTTCTGTGCGATTTGGAGTGATTGCGTCTGGCAAATTGCATCGGCGGAGAACTGTGAAACTAAGTTTATTTTGTCAGATTCTCCAATCACTTTGTATAATCGTGCTTATAGACCAAATTCGTTTGCATGCACATCAAATGGTGATCCGGCGGTTGCTCAGAACGGAACTCATATGATTTATCCTCTATCTAACAACAAAATCATAATTCTTACTCATGCGGCGTATGTTAGAAATCCCTGGCTAAATCCAAAAGGAACTATTCCGAATCCTAGGCCGTTTAGAGACTCGATATTTTCATTTATGGATATACAACTTCGAAATTTAGATGAAACGGAAGTAAAAGAGATTAACTACGTCATTAAAAGTAGAGCTTCTCGCTACGTTGTTGCCACAGAAAAACGATGGTTGTTTCCCGAAGACGAAATTCCGTCGACCGATTGGGCCCGGCTTGGTGGTGGGGATCTGTTAATGCCAGATCCTCGAGGACATACATATACATCTCGGACTACGGTAGGCTATACGAGTGGGCATAAGGGAAGTTTCGATTCAAATAATATCCGTCCTGGACAACCTGGGTTTACCGCAGAACCTAATGCTGAAGCATTGGAGAGATTCGAAGCATTTCAATCTTTCTTCGCAGAACGCCACGGCTCCAAAAGGCGTGGCAGAGCGCATTCTTTTGGTAGATTAGACTATGAGATTGATAGCGATGAATTCTATCAATATGAAATCGGAAAAATTCCAAAT